>CAZMRP010000259.1:0-7110 GCA_964568275.1 uncultured Myxococcales bacterium | reverse complement strand
CGGCAGCCTGCAGTGTGCATCCCGGCCTGCACGGCCCCGGCGGCGACACAGAATGGCTCACCCATCGGAAGAGGCAGGCCATCCCAACCTCCCGTGATCCCGATGATTCGCAGGCGCCGCACGCTGCACGACGCTGGCACGAAAGCCGCTCCGCTCGGGGCCATGCGCCGGTATCCGCTCCTGCTCGCCCTCTCGCTGACCGTCCCGGCAGCCCTGTCGAGCGGTTGCGGTGACCGCGACCTCGGCCCGCAGTTCGTCGAGTGCCCCGGGGCGGACGGCGTCTGCCCCGACCCGCTCCGCATCAACGAGCTGATGGCGAACAACGAGGGCGCGTGGATCGACGAGCTGGGCGAGACCGACGACTGGCTCGAGCTCGTCAACACCGGGGCGGCGCCGTTGTCCCTCGACGGCTATCGCCTCGGCGACGAGGAGGACTCGCTGCACCCGCTGCCGGACGTCACCCTCGCGCCGGGCGAGCGGCTGGTGGTCTGGGCCGACGGCCGGCCGGACCAAGGACCACTGCACCTCCCGTTCCGGCTGTCGTCCCTGGGCGAAACGGTCTACCTGGTGTCGCCGACCCACCGGCTCGCCGACCGCGTCGTCGCGGGCGTCGCGCTGCCCAACGAGAGCCTCGCCCGCCTGGGCGACGGCGACGGCCCGTTCCGGACCTGCGGCTGGGCGACCCCGTCCCGCGCGAACGGCGAGGTCTGCGGCCCGCCGCCGCCGCCGGAGCTTCCCGCGGGGGTCGAGTTCCAGCCGTACGAGTGGCCGGAGCCGTGGCCCGCGGCGCCGACGCCGCTCGCACTCGTCGAGCTGGCGCTTCGTCCGGCCGCGTTCGTCGAGGTGCTCAACACCTCGACGGAGCCGGTCGTGCTCGCGAACTACGCGCTGACGCTGGCGCCCCAGGCGCCGGGCGACCCGTGGCCGACGGCGATCGAGGGTCGCGCGCTCGCCTGGCCCGTCGAAATCCTGGAGCCCGGCGCCCGCACGGTCGTGCCCGTCACCACCGACGACACCGCGGCGCTCGAGGCGACCGTCGACTTCGAGGGGGTCGTGACGCTCTGGGAGACCGGCCGCGCCGAGCCGGTCGACCGGGTCGACTTCCTCGCGTGGCCCGCGGGCGCCGCGCTGGCGCGGGTGCCCGACGCCGGCGGGCGCCACCGGTTCTGCACGACAGCGTCGCCGGGGGAGCTCAACGAGCCCTGCGACCCGGTGCCCCGGCGCGAGGTTCCCGGCCGGCTGCGGCACCTGCGCACCCCGGGCGACTTCGCGGCCCTCGCCGACGGCGAGACGACGCTCGGGACCGACGCCGTCAAGTTCATCGTCGACATGGAGGCCGGCGACGTGGTCCATCTGCTCGGCAACCGGGCCTGGGATCTGCACTACACCTTCGTTCGCGAGCGGATCGACGGCGAGGAGCACCTCGACCGCTGCGACCCCGCCCAGAACGAGGTGTTCCACCTCGGCTGGAGCCGCTTCAGCGCCGAGGAGTACTTCCGGGTCGAAGGGCGGCGCTTCCTGCTCGGGACGATCGTGCACTACGCGAGCCGGGACCTGTGGACCGTGGAGTTCACGACGGGAGACGCGATCGTCGGAGCGCAGATGCTGCGCGCGTTCTTCGCCGTCGCCCGACGCGTCGACTTCCCCACCTTGCTGTCGCTCCGACCGCAGGGGGCGGGACAGACCGACGAGATGCTTGGCATCGACGGCCGGGCGCCGATCGTCGACCAGGACGCACCGTTCCGCGGGATGACCCTCCAGCCGCTGGCCCCGGGCGTGGCCTTCGGCGTGCTGACCTTCGTGTCCGCCGACGCCCTCGCCGACGCCGCGCTCGGACCGCAGGTGGTCGTCGTGACGGACGAGGTTCCCAACGACCTGCCGCTGGTGGGCGGCCTGGTCACCGAGACGTTCCAGACCCCATTGGCCCACGTCAACGTCCTCAGCCACAACCGCGGCACGCCGAACATGGCATTGGCCGACGCCCGGTCGGATCCCCGGATCGCCGACCGCCTCGGCACCCTGGTGCGCCTCGAGGTGCTCCCGGGCGGGTTCGAGATTCGCGCGGCGGACCCGGCCGAGGCGGAGACGTTCTGGGCCTCCCGCCGCCCGCGCGGGGACCCGCTGCGCCCGCAACTCGACTCGAGCCTGCGCGGCGTCCGGATGCTGTCGGAGCTCCGGCTCGACGACCTGCCGGCCGTGGGCGCCAAGGCGGCGCAACTGGCCGAGTTGGCGCGGCTGGAGGCGAGCGGCGGGTCCTGCGCCCCGACCACGCCGCGGGACGCGTTCGCCGTCCCGCTCGTCCACTTCCTCGAGCACGCCGAGGCGAGCGGGGCGGCGCGGCGACTGGTCGAGGCGGAGGCGGACCCGTCGTTCCGCACCGACCCGCGCGTGCGGGCCGAACGCCTGGCCGCGGTCCGCACCGCGCTGCTCGAACACCCGGTGGACCCCGCCCTGCTGCGCGAGGTGACCGCGCGGCTCGAGACCCTGTTCGGCGCCCGGCGGGTGCGCTTCCGCAGCAGCAGCAACACGGAGGACCTGCCGGGGTTCAACGGCGCCGGCCTGTACACGTCGACCAGCGCGGCCGTGGGTGATCCGCGACGTCCCGTGGAGGACGCCCTCCGCACCGTCTGGGCCGGCCTGTACAACACGCGGGCCTACGACGAGCGGACCTACTTCAACGTGGACGAACGGAGCGTGGCAATGGGCGTCCTGATCCACGAGGCGTTCCTGTCCGAGCGGGCGAACGGGGTGATCGTCAGCCGCAACGTCCTGAACCCGATCCGCTCGGACCAGTACTACGTCAACGTGCAGGTCGGCGAGGCGAGCGTCACCAATCCCGCTCCTGGGGTGACGACCGAGCAGCTGATCTACCGCCGCGGCCGCTCGCCCCGGCTCGTCTACTACGCGCAGAGCAGCCTGCCCGGCGGCGCGCCGGTGCTGAGCACGGCGGAGGCGGACGAGCTGGCCTGCGTCGTCCGCCGGATCCACGACGACTTCGCGGCACGGCTCGACCCGGAGGGCCTGAACCGCTGGTTCGCGGTCGACCTCGAGTTCAAGCTCGTCGGGCCCGGACGCGACCTCGTGGTCAAGCAGGCGCGACCCTACGTCTTCGCCAACGCAGGCAGCCCCACCGACTGCCGGGAGTTCTAGCCGTCGGTTGGCGAACGACGACCCGGGTGCTACCCTCGGAGTCGTGATGAGGTCTGCGATGAGAAACCGGTTGCGGATGCTGGCCCCGTTCGCCGTCCCGCTCGCGCTCGCCGCGCTCGCGACGACCTGCGATTCGACCACCGGTTCCGACCCCTGCGCCCACATCGACTGCTCGTCGCGCGGCTTCTGCATCGCGGAGCGGGGTGAGCCGGCCTGCGCCTGCATCATCGGCTACCACGCGGTCGGCCTCAGCTGCGTGCTCAACGACCCCGACGCCCCCTGCCAGGGGGTCGACTGCTCGAACCAAGGCACCTGCCGCGACGTCGGCGGGACCCCGACCTGCGACTGCCACACCGGCTACGCGCACCCGCTGTCCACGGACCCGCGGTGCCTGGAGTTCGCCTGCGACCTGATCTGCGTGGAACAGACCACCACCGACGCCGACGCCGATGCCGATGCCGATGCCGACGCCGACGCCGACATCGTCGATGACGGCAATCCGGAAGTCCCGAGCTTGTGCGGGAACGGCGTGGTCGATCCGGGCGAGGAGTGCGACGACGCCAACCCGCTCCCGGCCGACGGCTGCGAGGACGATTGCCGCTTCACCTGCCATGCGGCCGCCGACTGCGACGACGGCAACCAGTGCACGACCGACGCCTGCTCCGTGGGAGGCACCGGCCGCATCTGCACCAACGCGGTGGCCGCGGGCGCCGGCTGCGACGACGGCGACGCCTGCACGACCGGCGAGACCTGCGACGAGGACGGACGGTGCGGCAACGGCACCAGCACCTGCGCCTGCCGCAGCACCGCGGAGTGCGCCGAGTTCGAGGACGGCAATCGCTGCAACGGCACGCTGATCTGCGCCGACAACCGCTGCCTGGTCGATCCCGCCACGATCGTCACCTGCGACACCTCGGGCGATACTCCGTGCCGCCAGACCGCCTGCGAACCGACCACGGGCCTTTGCGGCGCGGTCGACCAGCCGGACGGCACGCCGTGCGACGACGGCCTGTTCTGCACGCTGTCCAGCGTGTGCCGGGCCGGGGCCTGCGCGGGCACCACCGAGGCGTGCCCGGTGGCCGGGTGCGTGACCGGCTGCAACGAGGCGACCGACTCGTGCATGCTCGCGTCGTCCGAGACGATCTGCCGTGCGGCGACCGGGGCCTGCGACGTCGAGGAGTACTGCACCGGCAGCGCGGCGGCCTGCCCGGTGGACCAGTTCCGTGCGCCGGGCTCCGTCTGCCGCGCCGCCTCCGGCGCCTGCGACGTCGCCGAGACCTGCACGGGCTCCACCGCCGCCTGCCCCGCCGATGCCTACGCCTCGTCGTCCACCGTCTGCCGCCCCGTCGCCGGCGCCTGCGACGTCGCCGAGACCTGCACCGGTTCCGCCGCCGCCTGCCCCGCCGACGCCTTCACCTCGTCCGCCACCGTCTGCCGCGCCGCCGCCGGCGTCTGCGACGTCGCCGAGACCTGCACCGGCTCCTCCGCCGCCTGCCCCACCGACCGCTTCGCCTCGTCCGCCACCGTCTGCCGCAGCCCGGACCGCCGCTGCGACCGCGCCGAGAACTGCACCGGCAGTTCCGCCGTCTGTCCGCCGGACGCCGCCGAGCCCGACGGCACCTGGTGCCATTTCTGCACGGTCTGCGCGGGCGGCACCTGCGACCAGCCGGCGGCGCTCGGCACCGACCCCGGCGGCGACTGCGCGACGCTCACCTGCACCAACTACCTCTACGGCTGGTCGGGCAACAACTGCGTCCGCTACTCGGGCTCCTCCTCGAACAACGGCATGTGCAACGGCGCGGGCGCATGCGCCAGCGTGACCCAGTCGTGCACCGGCATCGGCAGCATCGTGATCAACGGGACCTGCTACGACCTGGGCTGCCGGGACACGACCCCGACGTCGCCCTGCCGTGCCGGCATCCCCGCTCCGGCCTTCCTCGGCCCCTGCACCTACGACGGCGGCCCGTGCTTCTGCGACTGCGTCCAGCACGGCTGCACGACGGGCCGCATCTGCAACGAGCCCAACGGACGCTGCCTGACGGGCTGCGTGTAGCGCCCGCCGCCGAAACTACCGCGGATCGACGATCAGGATGCCCTCGAGGTGGTCGTACTCGTGCTGCACGATGCGCGCCGCGTACGCCGCCTGCGTGCCGGCGGCTCCGCCGATCCGCTCCGCGACCACCGGGCTCCCGTCCTCCCGGTCGTAGTCGATCGCGATCTCGAGGGAACGTTCCACGCTCGGCGACGCCCCGGGGACCGACAGGCACCCCTCGGTCATCGCGACCGTCTCCGCCGAGTACTCCACGATCCAGGGATTGAGGAACGCCTGCACCGGCCGCCCGTCCTGGTCGGTGCGCTGGGCGAGGAAAATTCGCCGATGGACGCCCACCTGCGGCGCCGCCAGCCCGACGCCGCCGAAACTCCGCGCCAGCGTGCGGCGCATGCGGGAGATCAGGTGCACGACGGTCGGGTCGAGCGGATCCACGCAGTCGGAGACCTGGTGCAGGAAGACGTCGCCCTCCAGGTTGTCGTTCGTGACGAGCTCCATCGGCCAGTTCGCGGCCGCTTCGAGGATGAAGTCGACCTCCTCGGTCGTCAGCGGCGGACAACCGGTCGAGCCCTCGTCGACCGCGACGTCGGCCTCGACCGCAACCTCGTCGGCCCCGGCGTCGGCGTCCGGGGTCTCGAGCGGGACGTCCTCCACGACGTCCGCACCGAGGTCGACGGCGGAGTCGGCAGCATCGGCGACGTCGGCGGCATCGTCGTCCGACGCGCAGGCGCCGAGCGTCAGGAGTAGCAGCGGGAGGAGCGACGCGGTGGCGAGCTGTTTCCGCATGCCGGAAGTGCAGCACGAGCGGCGGGCGGACGCAACCCGGAAACGGTGGAACGACGGCGGCGGTCGCGGCTCGCACGCGCCGCCCGCTTCCCTTTCCGCACGGCCTGCCCGTCTGGGCCTCGAACGATCTGCGCCTGACCGTCGGCGCCGACGGACTACGGCTCGCCTGGTGATGCGGCCGGACGACCCGACGAACAGCCGTAGGGGCAGAACGGCGCCGTGCTGCGGCGCCCGGCGTTGAGCCGGTCCAGCTCGGCCGGCGCGTACGCCGACGGCGTGCCCTCCGGGTACCGCTCGCGGACGAACTGCTCGATCACCCGGCGCGCGTCGAGCCCCGCGCCGCGCTCGAGACACTCGTCCCACCGCAGGAACAGGAACCGCCGCTGCGCCTCCGGCGTCCGGCCGCCGCGCCCCACGGCCGTCGCCAGCTCCTCGCGCAGACCGCCCAGCGCCGCGCGCGTGTTCTCCGCGTCCCGCTCGTCCGCCAGCCGCCGCCGCAGCCCGGCCGTCGCCTCTTCCGCCTCGCGATACTGGTAGTGCGGGATCGTCGGGATGTCCCACGGCAGCGGCGCGCCGCCGAGGATGCACAGCGCGTCGGACGGCTTGGGGCCGCTCTCCTCGGCGATCGAGCCGTCCTCGCGCACGATGATCGCGTTGTGCGAGTCGGGCCGGTAGACCCAGTCGCGCCCCTCCCGGTGGAAGTCGTAGACCTGCTCCTCGTAGCCGTACCCGAGCGAACCGCCCAGGAACTCCCGCGGCCGGTTGAGCACGCCTTCCTCGCGGTGTCCGCACAGCAGGCCGTCGGCGGTCTCCACGCAGCCGGCTTGCGCCTCCGGCACCTGCGGCGTCGGCGTCTCCAGCGCGGCCGCGGTCGACGGTGCCGGAGCGGACGCGACGCCGCCCGCCGAGCCGCCGTTTGCGCCGACCGGGGCCGAGCCGAGCGTCGTGGGCCCGGATTCGGTTCCCGTCTCGGCGACCGCGACGAGGGACGACGACGGAGGAGGAACAGGCCGCCGGCGGGCCCGCCCCTGCGCGCCCGGACGCGGAACGACGGTACCCCGCGGCACCGACGCCGCGGGCCGGGCGCTGCCAATCCAGCTAGAACGCTGCTTCCCCGGCCAGGT
>CAZMRP010000258.1:0-7125 GCA_964568275.1 uncultured Myxococcales bacterium | reverse complement strand
GACTACCTGCCGCCGCCCGACCCGTTGCCGCCGGCCGATCCGCCGCCGCCGCCCCATGACCCGCTGCCGCCGCCGGACCGCTACGTCCCGCTCGACGACCCGGTGCCGCCGCCCCATGACCCGCTGCCGCCGCCCGACGCCGGAATCCGGCCTCGACCGGACCCCCGTCCGATCATGCCGCCGGACCCGCTGCCGCCGCCCGATCCCCTGCCCCCACCCGAAGACCGGAATCGCTGACGAGATCGTCCGAGGCGGGCGACGATCTGCAGCGGTGTGCGTCCGCCTCCGCACGAGCCGCGCATTCCCGCACAGCGGCGGAGAAATCGCTCGATCGCGCAACCAGCCCGTTCGATCGCGAACACCATAACCACTCAGAACCACACGATGATCCCGGATCCAAGGATCGGCGTTTGATCTCGAGCAGATCTGGACTCATGGCACGTTGCTTGCTCGGCCGTCGCGCCGACTCCGCGGCTGGAGTCCCTGCGGCTTGGAGGAGGTGGTGGTGACGATGGACCGGATGGACGTGCGGGTCGGCCTCGAGGCGCTGGCGGTGCACCTTCCCGGGAGCTACCTGGACCTGGGGGTACTGGCGCGAGCAAACGGGACCGACCCGGAGAAGTACTACTTCGGGCTCGGGTGTCGGCGGATGGCGATTCCGGCGCCGGACGAGGACGCGGTGGTGCTGGCATCGCAGGCGGCCCGCACGCTGCTGGCGAACTACGGGGTCGACGCGTCCGGGATCGGGATGGTGATCGTCGGCACGGAGAGCGGGGTCGACGCGGCGAAACCGATCGCGAGCTACGTGCATCGGATGGCGGGGTTGCCGTCGGACTGCCGGGCGTTCGACGTGCAGCACGCCTGCTACGGAGGGACGGCGGCGCTGCGGATGGCGTCGGCGTGGGTGCGGAGCGGCTGGTGCCCCGGGCGCAAGGCGTTGGTGATCGCGACCGACGTGGCGCGCTACGACGTCGGCTCGCCGGGCGAGCCGACCCAGGGCGCGGCGGCGGTGGCGATGCTGGTGGGGGACGACCCGCGGGTGCTGGAGCTGCTGCCGTACCCGGAGGCGGTGCACACCGCCGAGGTGATGGACTTCTGGCGGCCGACCTACCGCTCGACGGCGCTGGCCGACGGGCACTACTCGATGCAGTGCTACCTCGACGCGCTCGAGGGCTGCTGGCACCGCTTCGCGGCCGCGACGGGGCTGGGTTGGGAGGCGTTCGACTTCCTGCTGTACCACAGCCCGTTCCCGAAGATGGCGTTCAAGGCGCACGGGCGGCTCGGCGAGCTGGCGGCCGGCGCGGCGGCCCGGGGCGGCGCGGCCGGCGACTGGGAGCGTCGCGTGCTGCCGACGCTGTGGGCCAACACTGAGGTCGGCAACGCCTACTCCGCCTCGCTGTTCGTCTCGCTGGCCGGCCTGCTGGAGCACGCCGAGGTCGACGCGGCCGGCGCGCACCTCGGACTGTTCTCCTACGGCAGCGGGTCGTGCGCGGAGTTCCTGGCGGCGCGGGTCGGCCCCGACGCCGCGAGCTGGCGCGAGCGGACGGGACTGCGAGCCGCGCTGGAGCGGCGCCGCGAGCTGACGTACGAGGCGTACCTGCGCAGCCGGCGCGACTACGAGGAGCGGGCGCGCGACGGCTCGTTCCGCGTCGCGCTCGGCGGCGACGGACCCGCCTTCTGCGGCACCTGGAACCACCAGCGCGTGTACTGCGACGCCGGTCGGCGCGTCGCGGCGGGTCTCACCTGCCCCGACGCACGGCCGACGAACGTCGACGCCGGGCCCGTCGACTCGCCTCCCCCGCTGCACGCCCACACCGGGGACTGACGCCTCCCGGTCGACCGACGTCCCGTCCGGCTCCCGGCGGTTGTCCCCGGTCCCCGACCGCGCCCATGATCGCCCCCGTCCGGAGGTGCCGATGGCCCGTTGGTCGCTGCTCGCCGCCCTGCTCGCGCTCCCGCCTGCCGGCGGCTGCGGCGCGAAGAGCGAGCTGTGGGTCGACGAGGCGCCGCCGGACGCGGCGGCGGACGACGCGGTGGCCGATGACGGCGGCCGCGGGGACGACGGCACGGACCGCGGGACCGACGACGCCGCGCCCGACGACGGCCCGACCGAGGACGTCGGGGCGGACGACGGAGCCGCCGACGAGGCGGACGGGCCGATCGACCGCGTGCTACCCGTCGCGTCCTCCAACGACGATGCCCTGCAGGATCCCGGCGGCCCGATGCTCGTGGCCTACGCCTGGATCAGCCTGTACAGCCCCGAGCACCGCGGCGGCCTCCGCTTCGTCCTCGACGACGTCCCGCGGCACGCCACGCTGCTGGAGGCGACGCTCGAGGTCTATGTCGACAGCGGCGCCGAGGGCGACCCGGCCGAGGCGATCCACCGGCAGACCGGACCCGACCCGGAGGCGTTCATGATGGGGAGCGGCGACCTGAGCCGGCGGCCGCTGAGCATCGAGGCGGTTCGCTGGTACGACGTGGGGCTGCCGGAGGGCTGGACGGTTTCCCCGTCGCTCGTGCCGCTGCTTCAACCGCTGCTCGACGAAGACCACTACTCGCCGGGAGACGCCGTCGTGCTGATCATCGTCCCGGGTCCCGAGGCCGGGCCGGGCCGGGTCTTCGAGTTCCGGCAGTTCGACCACCCGGGGGGCGATTTCGACCCCCGGCTGCGACTGCGCTATCTGCCGCCCTAGCCTCGCGACCGCAAGAAGAGAGCCGCGTGGTTGAACACGGCGACGGACCGTGGTTGGATGCCGCCCTCGCCGCGCGTCCCGACCGGAACGCTCGGCCGGGATGGAGACGAGTCCGATGACGAACGCTCGACAGACGAACGAGGTGGGCCTGGAGGGGCTGGCGGTCCAGCTTCCGCGGCACTTCGTCGACCTCGGCACGCTGGCGCGCGCCCGGGGTGTCGACCCGGCCAAGTACTACTTCGGCCTCGGCGGCCGACGAATGGCGATGCCGGCGCCGCACGAGGATGCCGTGGTGCTGGCCGCCGGTGCGACCCGGCGCCTGCTCGAGGCGTACGAAGTGGACCCGGCCCGGATCGGGCTGATCGTGGTCGGGACCGAGAGCGGCATCGACGGGGCGAAGCCGGTGGCCGCCTATCTGCACCGTCTGGCGGGATTGCCCGCCGATTGCCGCTCGTTCGACGTGCAGCACGCCTGCTACGGCGGCACCGCCGGCCTGCAACTGGCCCTCGACTGGGTCGCCACGGGGCATCGACCGGGACGGAAGGCGCTGGTGGTCGCCACCGACATCGCGCGCTACGACGTGGGCTCGCCCGGCGAGCCGACCCAGGGCGCAGGTGCGGTGGCGATGCTGGTGAGCGACGAGCCGCGCGTGCTGCAGGTCGAGCCGTATCCGGAAGCGGTCCACACCGAGGAGGTCGCCGACTTCTGGAGACCGACGTACCGCAGCACCGCGCTCGCCGACGGCCACTACTCGATGACCTGCTACCTGCGCGCGGCCGAGGCCTGCTGGGGCCGCTTCCGCGCCGGCAGCGGGCTCGGGCTGGCCGATTTCGACTTCCTGCTGTTCCATGCGCCGTTCCCGAAGATGGCGTTCAAGGCCCATCGGCGGCTGTTCGAGCTGGCCCGCGCCGACGGGGCCCTCCCGCCCGACCGCCGCCCGGACCTCGACTACGAACGACGCGTGCTGCCGGGGTTGTGGGCCAACGCCGAGGTCGGCAACGCCTACTCCGCTTCGCTGTTCCTCTCGCTGGCCGGGCTGTTCGAGCACGAGCAGGTGGCGGTCGAGGGGCGTCGCGTCGGCCTGTTCTCGTACGGGAGCGGCAGCTGCGCCGAGTTCACGTCGGCCCGCATCGGTCCCGACCCGGGCGCCTGGCACGAGCGGACCGGACTGCGCGAGCAGCTCCGGCAACGGGAAGAGCTCGACTACGAGGGCTACCTCGCCTTCCGCCGCGAGTCCGAGGCGCTGGCGCGCAACGGGTCGTTCCGCGAACCGCCGCCGGGGGTCCCCACCGCCTTCTGCGGCACGTCCGAGGACCGCCGCGTCTACTTCGACGTCCGCCGGCCGCTCTCCATCCCCCCGGCGCTGCCCAGCGTCGCCGGCGAGGCCGAGCCCGGCTCCCGCGAGTAGCGCCGACCGGCGCCCTTGTTCGCGACGACAGCACTGCCGACCGCGCCGTGCTAGAATCCCCCGGACGGGAGGACGTGATGATCAGGCGACTCCGTTTCTCGATCATCCTGCCGCTGATCCTGGCCGCGGCCTGCGACCCGGGACACCCGATCATCCCCGGCGAGTGGCCCGACGTCTGGCCCGACCCGGGAACCGACGGGCAGCTCGACGAAGGCGTCCCGGACTCGAACGTGGACGTCGGACCGTGCGAGGCCATCGCCTGCCAGACGCACTGCACGACCGAAGGCCACACCGGCGGCAACTGCTCGGGCGACGCCTGCGTCTGCTACGACTGGCCGACCGACGCGGGCGCCGACGCCGATGCCGACGCCGATGCCGATGCCGATGCCGATGCCGATGCCGACGCCGACGCCGACGCCGACGCCGATGCCGACGCCGACGCCGATGCCGACCCGGGTGAATGCAACGGACACGGTACGCTGCACACCTGGAGCGACGCCACCGTCTGCGCCTGTCTTCCCGGGTACTCCCCGTCGACCGGCGCGGGGACCGACTGCGTCCCGACCAGCATGGTCTGCGTGGGCGGACCGATCAACTACGACGTGGACGGCGACGGGACGAACGAGACCCGCTTCGACCCCTCGGCGCTGGAATGCGAGATGTTCGAGCTGGTGAACTACACGCGGGCGACGCACGACAACGAGGGGACGCCGGAGTGCCACACGCCGCTGATGTACAACGTCGAGTGGTCGGCGCACGCGCGCAACCACAGCAAGCAGATGTCCGACGCGGGCCGGCTGTTCCACGCCGACTATCCTTCCGGCCAGAACTGCGCCTACGGCTGCGACCCGGCGTGCGAGATGAACATGTACATGACCGGGCCGGACGAGCCGCACTGTCCCGACCTGTCGCACCACTGCAACATCATGCGCTGCAGCTTCTCGCAGATCGGCATCGGCTACTGGGACCCCGAGCGGGGCACGTTCAACACGCAGAACTTCCTGTAGTCGCGGCGTCCGGCGCCACCCGCCGCTACTCGGTCCAGACGTATCCCGCGAGCCCCTCGTCGGTCCACCCTCCGGCCACGGCCGCGTCCCGTTCGGCGGCGCTGGTCGTGTAGAAGTGGTCGCCCGGCCCGCAGACCCGGTAGAGCGGAACGGCGCCGCAGAAGGCGCTGCGCCCGATGAAGCCGAGCGAGCCTTCGAGCACCGCGTCGGCGGCGCCCTCGCAGGTCGCGGACGTGGTGTAGAGGTGGTCGCCCGTCCCGCCGAGGTAGCAGCGGTAGAACTCGGTCGTGTCCCCGATCCGGCCGTCGTACAGGAAGAAGTAGTCGTAGTACTCGACGGTGTAGCCGCAACACGAGGCCTCGGCCCGGTCCGCGGTGTAGAAATGCTCCCGGGCGACCGAGCGATGGACGCCGTGGCGACACCCCTCGTCGCACGCCCCGTCGCAGTCGTCGTCGGCGCCGTTGCAGGTCTCGGCGGGCGGCGGACAGGCGGCGCCGGTCGGCGGCCCGCAGGCCGTGCACGGCCCGCTCGACGCCGTGCCGCAGCTCGTGGTGCACGCGACCGTCGTGCCGTTGCGGCAGGCGAACCCCTCGTCGGTGGCCCCGTCGCAGTCGTCGTCCCGGTCGTTGCACAGCTCCGTCGGTCCGCCGTAGACGCAGGCGTACTCGCAGCCGGTCGCGCCGTCGAGGTCGACCCAACCGGCGCGGCACTCGAGCACGCAGGTTCCCGAGCGGCAGCTCCCGTCCGCGTTGATCGCGTCGCTGCACGGATGGTCGCAGCTCCCGCAGTGCGCGCGGTGGGTGAGCAGGTCCACGCACGACGTTCCACAGAGCGTCAGGGTGCCGGAACAGCCCGAGGCGCAGCCGCCCTCGTTGCACACCAGACCGTCGGGGCAGGCGAGTCCGCAGCCCCCGCAATGCTCGGCGTTCGACGTGAGGTCGACGCACGCGCCGCCGCAGTCGACGTAGCCCGGAGGACAACTCGAGGCTTCGTCCGCGGTCTCGGCGACGTCGGTCGGGCCGTCCTCGGCGACCTCGTCGCCCGGAACGTCCGCCGGCGCATCGAGGCCGTCGAGTCCGTCGTCGCCGCCGTCGACGGGCGACCCGTCGTCGGTGCCCCCGGTGGCGCAGCCGAGCGTCGCGAGCGCAAGCAGCGCGGTGCGCAGCACCGCCGGGAGCAGCGTGCCGGAAGACCGCCGAGCCATCGTCGCTCAGTCTACGCCACCGCGGCGCCGGCTGCCAAAGAGGGGGGAAGCCTCGCGCCTCCGCACGCTCCGTTCACCCGGCGGCCTGACCGGCCAAACGGCGAAACAGCGGCTGGGAGCCGAGACGCGCGACCCCTTCGAGCAGCGGCATGCCGCGGCGGTGGAACAGGTCCGACACGAGATACGGAGCCGTGAGGCGACGGCGAAGCCGGGCGGCGTAGCGCGCCGCGACCGTCGTCGGCTGCTCGCCGGTGCGCAGCGACTCGCAGGCCGCCTCGGCGGCGAGCTGCCCGCTCTCCATCGCGTACGAGATCCCCTCGCCGGTGGCGACGTTCACCAGCCGGCACGACTCGCCGGCGAGCAGCACGCCCGGCGCCGCATGGTGCTCGACCCGCGCGCTCGCGACGATCGGGTGCCCGCGCCAGGCGCCGAGCTGCGCGGCGCCGGCCAGCCGACGGCCGTAGTGCCGCTCGAGGAACCGCGCGAACAACTCGCGGATCGGAGTCCCCGCGTGCCGGTCGGCCTCGACGCACAGCCCGAGATTGGCGCGGGTGTCGGACTCGGGGAACAGCCATCCGTAGTGCGGGGCGACTTCCGGAACGAAGAGCATCTCGAGGACGCCGGGCTCGAAGAACCGGCCCTCGAACCAGGCCATGCAGGTGTGCAGCGGGCGGCGCGGGCGCGGGTCGAGGGAGAAGCGCGTGTTGGCGCCGTCCGCCGCGACGACCCACGGCGCCCGCAGCGGACCGGCGTCGGTCCGGACGCCGACCACGCGGCCGTCCTCGAGCAGCGGGCCGCGGACGGGCGCCGCCT
>CAZMRP010000257.1:0-7135 GCA_964568275.1 uncultured Myxococcales bacterium | reverse complement strand
GCCGCATCGAGGCCCGCGCCCCGGCGTGGCCCGCCGCCGCGCTGTTCGCCCTCCTCGGCCTCGCACTCGGATGCCGCCGCTCGACGCGCGGCCGCCGCGGCCCGTCGCGCTAGGGTCCGCGGCGGGCGGCCTCCAGTCGCTCCGTCAGCGCGCGGGCGAAGCCGTCCGGATCCTCATGCCGCAGCAGAGCCGCCATTTCCGGCGCCGTCGAAGCGCCGCCAGGCCGAGGAGCAGGAACCAGGGTCGCGATTCGCGGCCGCCGGGCGGGACGGCGCACGAGCAGCCCTCGCCCCGGGAATCCGCCGGCGCGGCGTCGTCTCCGTCCGCAACACCGACGTCGGCGTCGTCGCCGCCCGCGTCGCCGCCGTCCGTCGGCGTCGCGGGACGGAACGTGACGAGATCGGGCGCGCTGTGGAAGACCGTGCCTTCGATCGTCGCCGCCAGGCCCATCGTTCCCGCCACCAGGCTGCGCGCCTCGACCGCCGCCGCGCCGTCGCCCGGTCCGCCCGGCTCGTCCCCGGTCGTCGTCTCCGTGACCGAGAGCGAGGCGGGCGCGGACCCCTCGACCTGCATGGCGACGGCCCGACCGAAGGCCGGGTTGCCGCAGACGTCCCGCGCCTCGACGCGGATTGCGGCGAAGCTCCGTCCGTCGGCCTCCACCTCCGCCGGATCGGCACGGAAGCCGACCCCGTCCGCGGCCACGGGCGGGCACGTGAACCGGAGCGGGAAGGTCTCGCGGAGCACCACCCCGCCGACGCGGACGCCGACGTCGTACGGCGTCTCGGGAGAACAGCGGTCGGAGCCCACCTCGAGCGTGTACTCGGTGACCCCCGTGACCGGATCCGTGAACGACGCGACGGCCCCGCCCACGACCCAGGGCGGATCCTCCACGACCGTCACGTCCTGGCCCGGCGGCAGCGGGCCGCCGAAGTCGTCGAGCGGAATGACCGTCAGGCGCGCGAACCCGCCCCGCGCTGCGCAGGCCGGCGCGCTCGCGTCGTCCGGGTCCGCCAGGAACACGGCGTCGAGGCCGGCGTACGGCGGCGGGTCGGTCGCCCAGCCGAGCAGCAGCGTTCGGACCAGCCCGAGCGCGATCGAGCCGCCCGTGCAGACCTCGCCGAGGGCGGTCGGCCCGTCGATGGCCTGCGCGTACGGGGCCGCCACGTCCGTGGCCCAGGTCCAGCCGAGCAGTCGATCCCAGGCGAAGTAGTAGCAGGGCCCCATCGAAAGGCCGCCGGCATGGAGCGAGGTCGTGTCGTAGCCTCTGCGATTCAATCCCTCGATGCTCAGCAGGAACGGATAGTCGGGGATCGTGCACGGATTGAGGGCCGTGGAACCGTGAACCGCGGTACGAATCTGCTCGTAGCCCCGCCGGGTCATCCGCACCAGGTCGTAGAACTTGTCCTCCTGACCCGGCGTGGTCCCCATGTCGAACCACTCGCCCCAGCCCTCGAAGATCTCGCAGTAGACGCCGTCGGCGGCCTCGGTCCCGTGCTCCCGTCCGGCCAACTCGCCGAGCGTGTTGTAGGGACGGCGCAGGCCCAGCCGCCGCGCCGTCTGGGTTCCGCCCAGGTCGACGAATCCGCCGCCGCGCAGCCGCCAGTAGAGCCCCCCGATCCAGAAGGCGAGGAACTCGCGATCCGCCTGCGTGAGCGACGCGTAGGGCAGCTCGCGGCGCGACCGCGCGACGGCGCCGAGCCGCAGCGCTTCCTTCCGTTGCTCCAGCTCGCCGTCCCGCAGGAGCCGCTCGAGCCGCTCGAGCTGTGCGGTGACCTCGGAGACGAGGTGCGCCACGTCCGCGGCGAGCCGGGTCCCGGCTTCCGGGACGAAACACTCGTCGTGGGCCTCCAACAGCGTCAGGGCGTCGTGGAACGCGTCGAGCTGCCCGCGCAGGCGCGCGAGCAGCGTCTCGTGGCGCAGTTTCCGCAGGACGTCGCGCAGGCGCGGCACGAAGTCCGACGGCAGGACGCCGTCGTACAGCGGCGGAAACTCGGCCAGCGTGCTGCCCATCACGCCGATCAGCTCGAGCACGTCGTCCGTGTTCCCGTCGTTCACGACGCCGGGCGGGTACTCGAGGACATACAGCTCCGGCTCCGCCGCGTCGCGACAGGCGTCGAGCGCGGAGAGCGCGGCCGCGACGGCGTCGTGGGCCGAGCGGCACTCGGCCGACGCGTCCCGCAGCAGCTCCGTCGGCAGGGCGAAGGCGTCGTGTGCCGCACAGGCCACGGCATCGCGGGGCCAAGCGTAGTCGAGTCGCCCCGCGTGCACGAGCCCGTCGAGGAACGCAGCCGCTTCGTGGAACAGCCGGAGCCGCACCGGGCCGGCCAGCTCGAGCTCGGTCATCCGTTCGAGCGGCAGGTCGGGGAGTCCCGCCTCGTCCGCGGCGATCATGCTCCGGACCTCGTCCGGCTTCTCGGCGAGCGCGGGGTCGAACTCGTACGGCAGGCGCTGGGCGGACGAAACGGTCGGGTGGGCGAGCAGCGCCGCCGTCGTCGCCAGGGCGACCCCGTGCCACCGGGGCCTTGTCGCGCGGGCCCGAGGCGTCGGTGCCTGCCGCCAGCCGCGTCCACGACCCGTCTCGCGCATCGCAACCACTGTAGGCGTCCGTCGTCCGGTCGGTCAATGGCCGGCGCAGCGGGCGCAGCGGGCCGGCGCAGCGGGCCGCAGCGCAGCGGGCCTTTCCTCCGGGCGAGCTTCCGCGTAGACTCATCCCCGTCTCAGTTTCTCCCCCGCGGTTCGTCGGGGGCGCCAACGAGGTTGGGGGTGGTCCGGATGGTCGGGGGACTTGTCGGGGGAGGGTGCGGGAAGGACGCGGGACGATGCGCAACGGCTGGAGTGCGTGGCTCGGCGGGTGCTGGATTCTCGGCTTCTTCGCCTTCGCGGCCTGCAGCTCCGGGGACGACGTCGACGCCGGAGACGTCGTCGACAGCCCCGACGTCCCGGAGGACGACGGCGACACGGGCGACGTGCCCGACGTCACCGACGGCGAGGACGAAGCCGACGGGGCGGGTCCGTCCTACGGCTGCGTCCGGGACGAGATGCTGCTCGCGGCGGATTTCGACTGCCGTCGCGACGACGACTGTCCGTGCGGCGCCCACTGCGTGCTCGGCCGCTGCGCCGCGGACTGCGCGAACGACGGCGACTGCACGGCGGGAACGTGCGACGAGTTCGGCCGCTGCCGGACCGACGACGCCCCGCCGTTCCTCGGGCTGCTGAGCCGGGAGGTCCGCGGGCGTCTCCAGGTCGAACCTGCGAGCGTCGAGCTGTACTCCGCCGCCTCGGAGCGCAAGGTGCGGCTGCGCGCGCTGGGCACCGACGTCGCGACGGCGCGGGTCGTGGTCGACGACGGGCTCGAGGTGCGGTGCGCCCCGGACGAACCGTTCCGGACCGAGTGCACGCTCGGAGCGATCGCGGCGGCGAATCCCACGGCGACCGAGCTGACCGTCCGGCCGCGGGGGACGTTCCCCGCCGCGACGGACGCGCTGGGCGCGCTGCGGATCTTCGACGGCGCGGGCGTGCGGGTCGTCCCCGTCCGGCGGGTGGCCGCCGGCCTGTCGCCGGACGCGGCCCGGCCCGCGGGGGTCTACGAGGGGCATCTGCAGCTGCTGGGGGCCGGACTGGCGTCCCGGTCGACGATTCCCGACCTGCCGGGCGAACTGGCCGAGCTGCGGCTGCCGGTCACGATCCGGGTCTTCCCGTCGACGACCCGCGAGCGGACGGTGGAGGTCGTCGACGGTTGGCCGGGGGCGGCGGACGGCGTGCTGCGGCCGCTGGGAGCCCTGTTCCCCGGCGACGTGGCGGTCGGACGCCTGTACCTGGACACCGGCGGCGCGTGGCACCTCGAGCTGACGACCGACCAGCCGTTCCTGCGCGAGAGCGCGACGGATCGGATCGGCATGGACGTCGGCGTGTCGGCGGTGTCCGAGACGGCGGCGTGGCAGGGGGAACGGCTGGACGCGATGCTGCGGACCCGCTACGCGGGCGCGACGCTGACGGCCCACGACCCGGTGGTGCGCTGGCGGCTCAACGCGCGGTGGGTGCGGGCGCTGACCGCGGGCGAGACCGAGCCGACCCGGCCGACGGGGTACGTCCCCGGGACGCCGGCGACGACGGCGACGACGGACCTGCCGGGCGAGGGGACGGTGCTTTCCGGGCCGCTGCCGGCGTTGACCGCCGGCACTCCCGAGGGGCGGACCGGGCAGGTGGTCTGCAGCCAGGCCGGCGCGTTGCGGGACCTCGTGGCCCAGGTGCAGACCGACACGACGGGCCGCCGGTCGCCTTCCGGCGATCTGGGTTGCGGCACGCTGGCCCGCGAGCCGCAGCGCACGTTCCTGGCGCTGAACGCGGGCGGGCACCGGATGAACGACGTGGTGGCGTGGTGCGTGGACGACCTGCGCCTCGGCACCGGCACGGCGACCGGGACCTGCCTGGACCGGGGACGCCTCTTCGAGGCTCTCGACCAGGCCGGTCGACCGTCCCGCTGCCGGGCGCTCGGCGACGCGGCCTGCTCCGGGGTGAACCGCACGGCGGACGCGCTGTTCCAGCGGCTGCTGCAGCAGTGGGTCGCGCTCCACGCCTTCCTCGGCCGCGAGGCCGGGCGGCTCGACGCGCTCAACGACGTCGCGCCGCGGACGGGCGATGCGCCCCGGGTGTCGAGCTTCGCGGCGTTGCAGGCGGGGCTGCAGGGCTGGAACCTGCTGCTGCACCCGCGGGTGGCGGTGGTCCTGCCGTTCCTCGACGGCGAGGCGCTGGGAGCGCCCGACTACCGGGTGCGGCTGTTCCCGACCTTCGACGGCTCCGCGAGCCGTACGGCGGAGATCGGCGTGGGCCTGCCGGCGGGCATCCTGCAGGCGCTGGCGCGGCAGGCCGACGGGATCGCCGTGTTTCTCCAGCGGGCCGGGACCGGCGCCTCCTTCGGCGTGAGCCGGGCCCAGCTGGAGGAGCTGGTGCGGAACTACCTGCGGCGCACGCTGGTGGTCACGGCCCTCGCGCAGGGGCTGCACGAGGCCTCGATTCCCTACCCGCCGGCCGCCTGGGAGAACGACTGGCTGGGCGCCGCCGACGGTCTGGCGACCTCCGTGCAGGGGCTGCTCGAGGCCTTCGACCGCTGGCGCGCGGGGACCAATCCGCTCGGGATCGAGGACGGCGACCTGCCGATCTACAGCGCGGGCGACCAGACCACGGCACGATCGCGGTTCGCGGCCCTGTCGACCTACCTGGCCGGCTCGGCGAGCCCGCCGCCGCTCGGCGTGGCGCAGACGCTGGTCGACCGCGCGTCGACCGCGCTGGACGCGGTGCGGGATTCCTGGCAGGCCAACGCCGAGCGCGACCTGTGGGCGGACATCTTGGAGACCGAGCAGGTGCTGCGGATCGAGGGGGCCCAGCAGCGCTACGGCGACGCGGTCTGCGCGCTGTGCGGGGGCGACTGCGAGCCGGGCACGGTGCTGGAGGCCGACGAGCCGCCGAACGCGGAGACGTGCTACGTGGTGGACGGCTGCCGCATCCCGCTGGACGACGTCTACGCCCGGCTCGGCACCGCCGACCTCGGCTACCAGCTCTGCCTGGTGGCCGAGCTGCGCCGCCGGCTCGGGCCGGACGCCTCGACCGGCAGCTACGCCACCGACGCGATGCTCGACCGCCTCAACGAGCTGGCCTCGACGACCTACGACGCGCACTTCGGCTTCGACCTGGTCCAGGACGCGGCGTTGGGCGGCTGGGAGGTGCTGGTGATGGGCGAGGAGCTCGAGCTGCCCGACGACCCGGTGCGGTTCCAGCTCGGCTACCCGGCGTCGCTCGAGCCGGCGCTGGTGGTGGAGGTGCGCAACCTGTGCGAGTCGGCGCGCCAGGCGACGCTCGACGCCCGCCCGGGTCTCGTGCCGGCCTCCTGTGTCGACACCGACGACTGTCCGGTGGGCTACTTCTGCACCGGCCCGGGCACGTGTGCGCCGACGGAGGACGAGACGCGGCCCGAGTGCTACCAGGGAGCGCTCGGCGAGGCGGCGCTGGGGCTGCTGCAGACCGCCCGGCAGGTCGACATCGCGCGGTCCCAGCTGCAGGAGCTGAGCGACGCCTACGACATCGGGATGCGGAGCTGCATCATCCAGCGGCTCGGGGCCGCCGCGCAGCTCGCCGCGATGGACGCGCACGCCCAGACGATGAACGCACTGGGCGAGGCCCGGGCGGCGGCGGCGAAGGCCGAGGCGGTGGCGGCGGCCGCGAAGGACTGCAGCAGCATCGGCAAGGTGCTCGGCTGCGGCGGCGCGGTGGTCGAGGCCGGGGCCAAGGTGGCGGGCATCGAGCTGGACCGCCAGATGGAGGAGGCGGAGCGGCAGCACGAGCTCGTGATGGCCCGCATCGCCGCCGAGACCGCCGACCAGGTCTGCTTCAACGACGCCGAGATGAACCTCGTCGGCACCCGCACCGCCGCCCTGGAGATCCAGCGCGCGGCGCTCGAGCTGTCCGCCCAGGTGCTGGCCTTTGAGAACCTGCGCCGCGACGTGGAGGGGCTGTGGTCGGCGGGGCGCGAGACGGTGACCCGCGAGCGCGACCGGCGGGTCTCGCCGCTGCAGGTCGACTTCTGGCTCGACGCGAACCTCGAGCAGTTCCAGGACGCGATGCGTCGCGCCCGGCGCGCCGTCTACCTGGCGGTGCTGGCGGCGGAGTACGAATTCCAGTTCTCGTCTGCGGGCCGCGCGGCCACGCTCGATGCGCGGACGCCGCTCCAGCTGCAGGACGTGCTGGACGACCTGCGCAGCCTCACCGGCACCGGCACCGTGGGCGGCGCCGCCCCGGAGAACCGCCTGGCGGTGGTGAGCCTGCGCGACCACCTGCTGCAGCTCGCCGACCACTCGACGCTCCCCGACGGCTGGCACACGCTGTCCGACGGCGAGCGGTTCCGCCTGTGGCTCACCTCGCCGGTGCATGCCGTCTACGACGAGACCGGGCGCTACCGCGGGCAGCGCATCCCGTTCGCCATCGGTCCGCTGGGCTCGACGAACCTCGGCGAGACCCACGACATCCCGCTGCTCACGGGCTACGACTGCGCCGAGCGGCTGTGGTCGGTCAACGCCTCGATCTCGGGAACGGACGTCCACCGCGGGGCCGGGACGTGGACCGACGTCCACCTGCGCCAGCG
>CAZMRP010000256.1:0-7161 GCA_964568275.1 uncultured Myxococcales bacterium | reverse complement strand
CGGGTCGGGCGCGATGCGCGGCGTCGCCCGGCCGAGGGCGGGGGACGTCCCGGCGGCGAGCTCCGCGATGTGGCGGACGGCACGGTCGATCCGCGAACGGAAGCCGCGGTCGGCCGCGGCGCGGCGCTGCTTGAGCGCGGCCGTGGTGCGTGCGACCGCGGCGGGGTCGTCCCAGGCCGGCGACCCGGCGAACTCCAACACCGCCTCCATCAGCTCGGCGCTGCTGCGGTTCACCTCGTGGACCAGTCCCTTCACGGTCGCTTCGAGGCGCCGGCATCCGCGCTCGGGATGGAAGTGCTTGAGCACGTGGAACTCGTAGTCGACCTTCATCGACTGGTGGTGCATCCCTCCGGGACCGAAGTTGCGGTCCCAGAACACCTCGCGGAACACCTCGTAGGCCCGCTGGGCCCGCGGGTCGGCGATGCGGTAGCTCCAGCCGAGGTAGCTGCCGAACAGGCGCCCTTCGCGGCGCAGCCGCTCTTCGATGGCCGTGCCGGCGTAGACCTCGACCCGGCAGAAGTTCAGCGGGAAGTAGGACTGCCGCTTCATGAAGGCGACGTTCTGCGCCAGCGCCTCGAGGTCCGACTCGGGGTCGAACATCAGCAGGTTGAAGCAGGTGTGGATCCCGTGCCGGCGGACCACCTCCAGCGCCCGGCGGTTCTGCGCGCGTTCGATCCCGCGGCCGAGGGTCTTGAGGCCGACGACGGCGTCGGTCTCGATGCCGAGAAAGAAGCGGAACAGGCCGATCGACTTGAGCAGCCCGACGGTCTCGTCGTCGATGCAGTCGGGACGCGCCTTGACCTGCATCGCCATCCGGCCCACGCCGTGCTCGCGCAGCAGGTCGCGCAGCGCGCCGTAGCGGCGGAGGTTGGCGGGGCGGCTCGGGACGAGGAAGTTGTCGTCCTGGAAGTTGAAGATCCGCACGCCGCGGTCGTGGTACAGCCGCGCCATCTCCTCGGCCACCTTGCCGATCTCGCGCTCGCGGTAGCGCCGGCCGCCGCCGCACTGGCGATGGAAGGCGTTGATCGAGCAGAACGCGCAGTCGGCCCAGCAGCCGCGGGAGGCCAGCACGCTGGCGATCGGCTGCCCGAGGTACTCGTGGAACTCCTCCGGGCGCAGCGACCACGGCCGGGCGTCGAGGTCGGACGGGTTGGGGCGGGCGCCGGTGTGCTGCGGCGTGCCGTCGGCGCGCCGCACGGTCAGGCCGCAGATCGCGGCGGCTCCGGCCGGGTCGCGGGCCAGGTCGACCATCGGCTCCTCGCCCTCGCCGTGGACGACCGAGTCGAGGGCCGGGCAGTCGCGGAGGATCTCCGGCGCGTTGAAGGCGGCGAAGTGGCCGCCGGCCGTGAGGTGCCCGGTCCAGCCGCGGCCGCGCAGCGTCTGGGCGAGGTTCATGAACTCGCGGGCGCGCACGGTGAAGATCATCGACATCCCGGCCAGTCCGGGGTCCCAGGCGGCGACGGCGTCGGCGACCTCCGCGAGCTGCTCGGGGGCGTGGAAGTCGAAGATTCGCGGCGCGTGCCCCGCCGCCAGCAGGCCGGCGGCGATGGAGCGCATTGCGAGGTTCTCCTCGATCTCGGCGCCGATCAGCGCGACCTTCATGGCTGCACCTCCGCCCGCATCATGCACGAATCCGGGCCGGCGTCCTACCCGGCGTCCTACGGATGGGCCGTCCCGAACGGTCTGCCGGCCGCCGCCGCGCTTGACGGCCCCGGCCGGTCGGTCATGATCGGCGGGTCGCCGAAGGTGCGTCGATTGGCGGCGTGCGGAGGGAGGACGTCGATGCGGGCAACCGGTTGGGTGCTGCTGCTGGCCTGCGGGCTCTCGGGGCTGGTGCCGGGCTGCGGCGGGGACGACGGTTCGTCGAGCGACGTCGGTCTCGAGGACGCGGCGACCACCGAGGACGTCGGCGAGGTCCCGCCGGCGGACGACGCGGGCGTCGACCTGCCGGGGGTGGACGACGGCGAAAGCGATCCCGGCGAGGACGACGCGGGGGTGGACGAGGGCGGAGCGGACGAGGCCGTCGCCGAGGACGCCGCGGCGGACGACGCGGCCGGCGAGGACGTGGTGGCGGACGAGGGGACGGCCTGCGTGCCCGAGTCGAACGCCGCGTTCTGCGCGCGGCTGTCGGCGGAGTGCGGCGAGCTGGCGGGCACCGACAACTGCGGCGACCCGCGGACGGTGGCAAGCTGCGGCGAATGCACGCTGCCGGAGAGCTGTCGCGAGACGCACGCCTGCTTCTGCGACGTGCCGCCCGACCCGGCTTCCGTGAGCTGCTCGGCCTCCGGCGGGCACGTCACCGTGCGGTTCACCGGCTCGACGACCGGGTACCTGTACGCCTACCGCAACGAGGCGACCGGGGCGCCGGCGAGCTGCGGGTCGGGGTCGACGTACATCGACGGCCGGATCGGGTCGAACAGCCTGTCGCTGGCCGGCGGCCCCTGGGCCGGCGAGTGCGGCTACTACCGGCTGTGCGCGATGGCGAGCGTCTGCGCCACCAGCACCTCCCCGGGGGTCGTGTTGCACGTCTGCTACGACGCCGTCGGCACGGGCACCTGCACGGTGCTGTGACGCGGGGTCCGCGATCGGCTCGCGCCGCGACGAGGCCCACCGCGTCGATGCGCGGCGGGCCTCCCGGTCTACGTGGCTAGGGCGTGACGACCCGGTGCAGGACCACCGGCGCGCCGCCGCTCGCGGCCGTGGCCGTCACGACGCCGGTCTCCGTGGTGGTGAAGCTGAGAGTGCCGTTGCCGGCGGCGTAGGTCGCGCCGACGCCGGTGGCCAGCGGGTCGGTCGGAGCGACGACGGTCAGCGAGGTGCCGTCCGACACATAGCTCACGCCGGTGACGGCCATCAGGCCGGCGCCGGCGAGGACCTCCCAGGTGCCGCCCGAACTGCCGTTGAAGTCGCAGACGACGACCACGCCGCCGCCGGCCACGAACGTGGCCAGCGTGGAGGCCCAGGCCGTGCCGATGGTCCGCAGCGCGGCCCCGCTCGAGTTCTCCTGCTCGTAGACCAGCAGGACGTGGTGGCCCGGCAGCGCGGCGGCCAGGGCGGCGGAGTCGGTGAGCGCGGTGCGGGTCCAGGTGCGACCGACGGTCGTCGCGGTGGAGCTGATCGCCGCGTCGGTGTTGGCCGCCTCGCCGCCCGCCACGTTGTCGGAGTACTGCGTGTAGGCGAGCACCGAGACCGCGCCGGTCGTGTTCGCCAGGAACACCGCGTTGCCCACCAGGCGGTCCTGGGAGGCGTTCGAGGCGTAGTAGTCGTGGCCGATGAGCACCACGTGTCCGGGCGGCAGGGCGGTGTTGGTGACCCGCAGCTGGTAGTTTCCGGAGCGGCCCGTCGAGTAGCCATCGACCACGACGAAGTACGTGCCGGGATCGAGCGTCGTGCGGATGCGCGAGTACATGCTGCTGGAGTCGTCGTTGCAGGCGAGCGTGGTGCCCAGGCCATCGACGCAGGGCGAGCCGCGCAGGTGGAGCACCGTGTCGTACCCGCCGCCGGACGTCGGAGCCAGCGTCTCGAAGGTCAGATCGCTGCGGGCGGCGACGGTGATCCGGTACACGTGATCCGGGGAGGCGGCGCTGCCGCCGCAGGTGCTGGTGAAGGTGTTGGTCGCCCCGGTCGTGCTGCCGGAGACGGTCACCGAGCCGCCCGGTGCCGGGAGCGTCAGGGTCGGCGCCGCCGCGCAGCCGTCGGGCGCCAGGATCTCGGCCTCGAGCGTCGCCGCGCCGTACGCCCCTTCCCAGAAGCCGTCCAGGATCACGAAGTGCTCGCCCGCCCCCAGGTCGGCGTCGATGCGCGAGTAGAGGGTGCCGCCGGAGTCGTCGTTGCAGTAGGTCTGGGTCGCGGGGTCGTTGCAGGTGCCCCGGACGTACAGCGCGGTGTCGAAGCCCGTGCCGGTCGTGGGCGCCACCGTCTGGAGCCGCGCCAGCCGCGGCGCGGGCAGCGACAGCGAATAGATCAGATCCCGGCCGCCCGTGCCGTGGCACGAGCCGTGCTGCGTGTCGGTCGCGCAACTCGTGTCCCCGGTGACCGTGTGCAGCCCGTCGGTGCTCGGCAACGCCGTGGGGGTGGCGCAGGTGTCGTTGGCGACGACGACCGTCGGCGTGCCCGCGCAGACGCCCGCCGTGCAGGCGTCGCTCGTCGTGCAGGCGGTGCCGTCGTCGCACGGGGTCCCGTCGGCCACCGGCGCGGCCACGCAGGCGACGGTCGCCGGGTCGCAAACGCCGAGCGTGCAGGGGCCGGTGAGGTGGCCGCAGTCCATCGGGGCGCCCTCGCAGACGCCCGCCGTGCAGGCGTCGCTCGTCGTGCAGCCCGACCCATCGTCGCAGGCCGTCCCGTCGGCCACCGGCGTCGCCTCGCAGCCGGTCAGCGGGTTGCACGACGCGGTGTTGCAGCCGTTCGCCAGGTGCGAGCAGTCCAGCGCGGTGCCGCCGCAGGCGCCGGCGGTGCAGGCGTCGGTCGTCGTGCACAGGTTGCCGTCGTCGCAGCTCGTGCCGTCCGCCACGGGCGCGGCCACGCAGCTCCCCAGGACCACGTCGCAGGCGCCGGTGTTGCAGGCGTCGTCGAGGTGCGAGCAGTCCAGCGCGCTGCCGCCGCAGGCGCCGGCGGTGCAGACGTCGGTCGTCGTGCAGGCATTGCCGTCGTCGCACGAGGTGCCGTCGGCGACCGGTACGGCCGCGCAGGCCCCCGTGGCGGGGTTGCAGACGCCGGCGTTGCAGGCGTCGTCGAGGTCCGTGCAATCGACCCCGTCGCAGAGATCCACGTCGGCATCGGCGTCGGCATCGGCGTCGGCGTCCGCACCCGTGTCGACGTCCTCGTCGGCATCGGCGTCCGCGTCCGCGTCCGCATCCGCATCCGCATCGGCGCCGACGTCGGCGTCGGCATCCGGGACGACATCCACCGTCGTGTCGTCCGACGAGCCGCAACCGATTGCCAGCCCGAGACCCGCAGCGAGAGCCGTGATCCACAGTACACGTGACATGTCTTCCGAACCTCCTGCCCCCGCTGGTTGCCGCGACGCGTGTAGAGCCGGAACCGAGTGTCCGGAGGCGGAAGGCCGCGAGGGCTTCCCGCCGTGCGTCGCGATGGCGCGGGAACCTAGCGCGACGTCGCCGCGCACGCAAGCCGATAGCGTGCCGCGCGGGAGCGGTTCCGCGGCGCCTCGAATCATTCGGAATCACGCGTGGAGCGCAGCGACGGCGTGTCTCGGAAGCAGGCGCCCTGTCTCACGTGCATCCGCCCGAGACAGCGCGTCGGAGGGAAGCCGAGACGTCGGCCGCGGCTACATCACGAACGACAAGAGCAGCACCACGGGTCCCTGGTAGGCGCACATCGGCTCGGTGATCTCCCACGAGGCGGAGGCGCAGGTCGAGCCGGTCCAGTCGCAGCCCACCGACCAGTCGCGGTAGGCGTAGGCGGGGAAGCTCCGGTTCGGGAGGTCGTAGTCGCCGCCGTAGTACCAGTTGGGCCCGCCGGGCACGAGCCCCGGTGCGGGGCCCCAGGTCGACGTCTGGGTGTCGTCCGGGTGGTACGGGTACAGCGGTTCGAGGATCGCGGCGGGCCGGCCGTTGTAGTCGGCGTTGCCGTGATCGCCGTCGTCGCCGGTGTACGAGAACCAGCCGTGGTAGATCTGGAACGACGAGTGTTCGCCGCCGTAGGCCGCCAGGTTCGTCAGGTACACCATCTGCAGCGGGTTGAGCCCCAGCAGGTAGTGCACGTACTTCGCCGCCAACGCCTCGACCTCGGCCCGCGTGTGGCTGCCGAGGGCGTCGAAGTGCGCCGCGGCGAACAGGTTGGCGCCGTACATCCCGTGGTTGCGGTTGCTGCCCCAGCCCCAGTCCCAGCCGTTGGACGGGTCGCCGTACAGGCCGCCGTAGACCCCTTCCTCCGCGAAGGCGCGGTCGACCACCGCGGCGCCGAGGGCGGTGCGGAGCGTGGCCTTGACGCCGTCGCTTCCTGCGGCGTTGGCCAGGTAGTGCCAGGCGGCGAGCGGCAGGACGGCCTCGCCGGGTGTGACGCTCCACGGCAGCCGCCCGTTCCACGTCGCCCAGGGGAAGCCCTCGACCGTCGTCCGGGCGGAGGCCTGGGTCGAGTCGAGCCGGAACACGGCGGAGGCGGCCAGGCATTCCAGCTCGCGCTCGTGGTCGCCGCCCGGCGACCGTCCGTCGAGCCACGTCCAGCCGCGAAGGGCGGCGTCGCGGTAGCCGTCGGCGAGCGTCGTCTGTCCGGCCGCCCGGAAGGCGAGCGAGGCGTGGGCGAGCGCCTGCGTCGCGTTCGCGGTGGCCTCGAAGATCGTCGTGCCGCCGCCCGACCAGCCGTCGCCCGAGGGCGCCGTGCAATCGAAGTACACGCGGGTGGCGGTCGAGCTGCTGGGCGGCGAGGACGACGAGCCGCCGCGGTCCTTGACCGAGGTCATGAAGTGGCCGTCGGGGCGCTGCATCCGCAGGTAGAAGTCGAGCTCCCACTTCAGCTCGTCGAGGAGGTCCGGGACGTCGTTCCCGCTCTCCGGGATCCCGAGCTGTCCGTCGGTCCAGGCGTCCGGGTTCAGTTCCCAGGCCCACAGCAGCTCGCCCACGCCGCGGCCCCACAACGTCTTCTGGTAGTCGCCGGCGTCGTGCCAGCCGCCGTGGAGGTCGAGCGTGCCGTTGTTTGCGGAGCCGGGCCCGGGGCCGGCGGCGGCGTCGCCGGCGTGGCAGGCGCCGTCGACCCAGCGGCCGCCGAGGCCGGCGAAGCCGGGCAGCGCGTCGCCGGCGTGCGGCAGCTCCTTGGCGTGGTTGCAGCGCTGGAAGTAGAACGACTTCATCGCCGCCGCGCCGACCACGCGATACACGTCGTCGCGGATCTCGAACTCGTAGGAGCGCTCGTCCCGCGACGGCAGGTACAGGTAGTACGCCCCCGGCGTGGTCCACGACGAGAAGTCGACCAGCGACACGTCGTCGCCCGAATCCTCGTCGGCGACGAGCGCACCGCCGGTGAACGTGCCGACGACCGAGGCGTCGCCCGCCGCGCGCAGCTCGAGCACGGCGTCGGCCACCTCGAGCACCGCGGCGAGCTTGCGGTCGCCGGGGCGCCAGCCGAAGTGGTCGATGCGGACCGACGCACCGATCGCTCCCGGGTGGGTCACGTCGGCGTCGGCATCGTGGTCGGCGTCGGCAT
>CAZMRP010000255.1:0-7170 GCA_964568275.1 uncultured Myxococcales bacterium | reverse complement strand
ACGGCAGCGATCCTGTTCGTCGCCCCCCTGGCGCGCCCTCCGGAGGGAGACGTACTCCAGCTTCCGGGACGCGGCAAGGCGGCGGGGCGAGGCGCGCCCGGGGCTCCAGAAGCGCAACGCGTCCGCTCCGGGCGCCTCCGCGGCCCGCCCCCGCGACCCGACGAGGCGGGGGAGGCGCCCGCGACCCGGTCTGTGGTATGGAGTCCCGAACCGCGACCAAGGAGGGGGCCATGCAACTCGTCCGAACCGCGCTCGTGTCGTTCGTCACCCTGCTCGCCGCCGGCTGTCCCTCCGGAACCGACGGGACCGGCGACGGCGGCGATGCGACGACCGACGACCACGTCGGCGCGGACGTCGACGCCGAGGACGCAGACGTTTCCGCGCCGGACGGCGGGGGCGACCTTCCGGACGCGGTCGATGACGGCGACCCGTCCGACACGCCGTCCGACGCACCGTCCGACACGCCGTCCGACGTACCGTCCGACACGCCGTCCGACGACGCCGCGACCGACCCGCCGTCGACCTTCGAGCGGCTCGACCGCGTTCCGGAGGATTGCACGCTCGGCGCACTCGGCTGCGCCGGCTGGCCCGACGCGGGGGACGGCCCGGTGTACCTGTTCACGAGTCGCGAGCACCGCGGGAGCGCTGCCTGGGATCGGACGTTCCACGTCCACGTGCCGGGCGGTGCCGCCGGACCGCTGCCGCTGGTCGTGATGCTCCACGGCGGCACCGGCTCCGGCGACCAGACGCTCGGCAGCGGCAATCTCGACGACCTCGGCGATCGGCGCGGTGCCGCGGGCCTCGACTGGCGCCCCAACACCGCCGACTGTCGCGCCGAGCCCACGACGGGTCTGCTGCCGCGGTACCGGACCGTCACCGGCGACTCGTGCACCCCGCCGCGGGCCACCTACGTCAACGCCCGGATGTTCGTCAGCGCCTTCCCCGACGGCGTGCTCGACGACGGCTCCACGACCCAGCGCCACTGGGAGGACGGTCGCATCCCGTCGCCCGGCTTCGGGACCGTCGAGCAGCATCGCGACGACGTCGGCTTCATCGATCACGTGATCGACGTGCTGCTCGAGGACGACCTGGTCGACGTCGATCCCGGTGCCGTCTACGTCGTCGGCGGCTCGAACGGCGGGATGATGACCCAGCGCCTGGCCTGTTCCGCGGGCGATCCCGCCTATCCGCGGGTCGGCCGGGTCGCCGCCTTCTGCGCCACGGTCTCCACCCTCCCGGCCGGCCTGTACGACGGTGCGGAGGGGCGCCCGGCCTGCCCGCGCACGGCCGGCGCCGACTTCGGGCTGCTGCTGCTGCTCGGGACCGACATCGATACTCCCGACTGCGCGGTCTACGGCTGCGACTCGCCCGTGGTGTCCGGGGACGGGCTGATCCCCTACGGCGAGGCCGGCGAGCGCTACCACGTCAACAGTCCGGACAACGGCCTCGTGCTCTCCGGTCCCGACACCGTCGCGTTCTGGCGCGCCGCCTTCGCGGCGCGGGTCGGCTCGCCGGGCGAGACCGTCACCGAGCCGTTGGGGTGGTTCACCGAGCGTCGGCGCACGACGTTCCCGGCCGCCGTCGCGACATTCGAGACGTGGGTCACCACCGGCGGCGGCCACATGTTCGGCAGCAGCCGCGAGGACTTCGCGCCCAACGCCCGCGCCTGGTGGTTCGTCTCCTCGTTCCGCCGTACCGCCGCGGGCGCCCTGGAACGCGTCGACCCGGCCTGGATGACCGGGACCTTCTGAGCGGCTCGCCCGCCGGCCGTCACGGTCCGGGTCGGTGCATCTCGGACAGCACCACGACCGTGCGGGCGGCTGCGGGCACCGGCGTGCCGCAGTCGGGGTGCCGGCGACCCTGTGCCATCACGTTGGCCACGCGTTCCACGTCGCCCGTCGGCGGGACCCGCCACGTCCACTCGCCGTCCTCTTCCTCGAGCCCCTCCGTCCCGAGCGCGTCGCGGTAGGAACCGGCCACGACGGCCGGTTCCTTCGCGCTCCAGAACAGGTCCCAGACGATCTCGTCGCCGGCGCCCCCGAGCACCGACTGGCCGCACAGGTGCTCCAGCCCGTCGGGGACCGGGAACCCGTGCGACTCGCGGCGGGTCGCGACCGCGGAATCGGCCGACCCGGGGGTCTCCGCCGTGACCGCCGCGGGCGGCACGACCTGCTCCGCGGGCGGCGCGACGTCTTCCGCGGGGGTCGAGTCGTCGCGGTCCTCGGCCGTCGTCCGGTCCGGGGCGGCAACGGCCTCCGTCGCCGGAGTGCCGTGCTCCGCGTGCTCCGTGGCGTCGCCGCGGCTTCGGCAGGCGGCGCGGCTCGAGCCCTGCGTCACGACGACCGCCAGGCACAACAGCATCCAGGGCTTCCATCCGCGATCGAGACTGGTCACAACGACGCTCCTTCCGGGCGGTCCCCGCGCGGGCCATCGATTCGCCCCGGCCGGCGGGCCGAGCGACGAAGGTCCGGCGGTTCCGACCCGCTCCGGCCGGCATCCTACCAGCAGTTCGGCGGCCGCTGCACGAGGTAGCCGGCGGACCGGAACGGCTCGCCTTCGCGGGTCGCGTGTCGCTGTGCGCCCTCGCCGCGGCGGAGACGCCGCGGGTCAGGGCAGGACGGCGAATTCCCTCGCGGCCGGGTCGACGTCCCCCGGCGCCCCGGGGTCGATGGTCACGTCGGCGAGCACGTTGAGCCCCGAGGCCTCGCGCCAGGCCCCGTCGTTCGCCAGGCGGATCGCGTAGCGCGGGTCGTCGCGCAGCCTCGCGGCCGCGTCCGGCAGCCAGAGCGCCAGGTCGAAGGACCCGGCGGGCAGGTCGGCCGGAACCCGCAGGCGCACCGCGAGCTCGACCTCCTCGCCGGGCAGCCAGCGCCGCGGGTCGATTCCCGGAAGCAGGGCGACCTGCCGCGAGGCGCCGTCGAGCACGACGTTCAGCGGCCGCGGGTTGATCGGCGCCGCCCAGCCGTCGTTGCGGAGCGTCACCCGCAGGGGCAGGATGCCGCCGGGCGCCACCCGCGGCGCGTAGGTCAGCTCCGCCACCGCCAGACGGTAGCCCAGCCGGCGCTCGATCTCCGGACGACAGCCCTGCGTCGTCCAGCCGGCGACGACGTCCGGGTGGTAGTCGTCGTTGAGGATGCTCCAGTGGAGACGCTCCAGCTCCGCGAGGGCCGCGGGGCAGTCCGAGCGTGGGGGGTTCACGTTGCAGGTCTCGCCCTGCATCGGCACGTAGAGCGTCTCCTGCGCCACGAAGCCCTTCCAGAACTCGACCTCGTCGCCGGGGTACGTGCCCCAGTCGGTGTCGCTGGCCAGGAAGCAGTCGTTGTGGTGCCCGACGCGCGCCGCGTACGAGCCGTCCCAGGCCGCGGCCGCGGTCAGCGGCCCGCCGTAGCCGTCCCGCTTGTACGGCGGGTAGCGGAGCAGCACGGCGCGGCTCGCGGGGAGCGCGTCGAGGATCGCCTCGAGGACGTCGAACTTGTCCTGCGGGTCGTCGAGCAGCCCGTTGGTCGACGTGTGCCATTCGCCCCAGGCGCCGATGAAGCCGGCCTGCATCAGCGCGATGACGTCCACGTTGTCCTGCAGCGGCGACTCGAGCTGCTCGATGTGGCGCAGGACCCAGGCCTTGGACGCGTCCGGGTCGGAGTCGGGATACGGGCCGAAGTTGTAGGAGAAGCGCAGGACGACCTTGATCCCCGCCGCGCGCGCCTCGTCGAAACCCGTCGCCATCGCCTCGAGCAGCGTCGCGTCCAGATCGCGCTCCCGGTAGTCGTCGAGGCGCACGTAGGCGTGGGCGACCGCGAAGCCCTGGTCCCGCACCCACCCGTAGTCCCGGTCGTGGACGAGGTCGATGTTGCCGTAGAACCCGCGCTCGGGGTTGAGGAAGAGCTCGTCCGTGCTCGTCGGCCGGATCGTGGTCGTCGGCGGTTCGGTCCCGTCCGTCGGCGTGTCCACCGGCCCGTCGTCGCCGTCCGGGCCGTCCGGCAGCGCGTCCGTGAGCCCATCGACGTCGGGCGTCGCGTCGTCCGCCGTCGCGTCGTCGACCGCGGCGTCCCCGGAATCGTCGCCGCCGCACCCGAGGCCGGCGGCGACGGCCAGCGCGCAGAGCCATGCCGGGCTGGAGATGTTGGTGTTCATCGTGGTCCCTCCGGACCTTGAGTGTGCGTGCGGCGGGCGGGGCTCGTCAACCGGCGCCGTCCGCTGCATCGTGGAATCCCGTCCGGAGCTGGGTTCCCCGACGTTCCAGGCGGACGCCGCGGCGGAATGCGGGGACGGCGACCCGGCTGGTCGGCCCGGCGGCCGTGGCGTAGAATGTCGGGACGAAAGGGGAACGACATGCACCGGACGTGGGGAATTCCGGCGGCGCTCGCCTTGCTCGTGCTGGTCGGCCACTGCGCGGACGGCGCCGTGCTGGTCGACGACCAGCCGGTCGACGCCGGGGCCGACGCCGATTCGGGCACGGAGGGGGAGGCGGGCGCGGACGGGGAGCCCGTCGACGACGCGGGCGGGGGCGACGCCGACGCGACGGACGACGCGGGGACGAGCTGCCCGCCGGGGCGCACCCGGTGCGGGACCGCCTGCGTGGACCTCACGGCCGACCCGGAGAACTGCGGCGGGTGCGGGCTGGCCTGTCCCTCCGGCATGGTCTGCAACGAGGGCGGTTGCGCCTCGACCTGCTCGGGACTGCTCACGCTCTGCGGCGGCTCGTGCGTGGACCTCGGGACGAACGCCGATCACTGCGGAGCGTGCGACCACGTCTGTCCGGGGGCGTCGAACGCCGACGGCTCGTGCGTCGCCGCGGTGTGCGGCCTGGTCTGCCGGCCCGGCTGGCGGGACCTCGACGGGGTTCCGGGCTGCGAGTACGAGTGCACGTTCGTGTCGGCCGAGGAGTCGTGCAACGGGGCGGACGACGACTGCGACGGCGCCGTCGACGAGGGGTTCGGCTGCCCCGTCGGCGCGCCGACGCGCTGCACCACGACCTGCGGCTCGGAGGGCTCGGGACCCTGCACGCTGGCCTGCGAGCCGCCCACCGGCGCCGCCTGCACGCCGCCGGCGGAGCTCTGCAACGGGGTCGATGACGACTGCGACGGCGCGCCCGACAACGGCTTCGGCTGCGCGCTCGGGACCAGCGAGCTCTGCACCACCGGCACCGGGGCGCCGGGGCGCCGCAGCTGCGTCTCCGGGTGCAGCTGGGGCGCCTGCTCGGCCACCGGCGAGGCGTGCAACGGCGTCGATGACGACGGCGACGGATTGTGCGACGAGGATTTCGGCTGCTGTCGCGACGCCACCGGACCGTGCACGACGAGCTGCGGCTCCTCGGGCACCCGCGTCTGCTCGAGCGCCTGCGCCTGGGGCGCCTGCACGCCGCCCGCGGAAACCTGCAACGGGGCGGACGACGACTGCGACGGGAGCGTCGACGAGGGGTACGACTGCCGGCGCGGCGCCACGGGCGCGTGCACCACCACCTGCGGCTCGACCGGCACGCGGACCTGCTCGACGAGCTGCGCCTGGGGCGCCTGCACGCCGCCGGCGGAAGCCTGCAACGGCGCGGACGACGACTGCGACGGCGCCGTCGACGAGGGGTTCGAGTGCCGGCGGGGCGCCACGGAAGGCTGCACGACGAGCTGCGGGTCGACCGGCAGCCGGACCTGCTCCTCCGGCTGCGTCTGGGGGACCTGCGCGCCGCCGGCCGAGAGCTGCAACGCCGCGGACGACGACTGCGACGGGCAGTGCGACGAGGGGTGCCGCCACCCGATCCACCGTTCGAACAACGGCACCGACCACTTCTACACCCCCGACGCCGCCGAGGCGGCGTGCTGCGGGTACACCGTCGAGTACTCGAACTACTTCTACCTCTACGACACGCGCGTCGGCGCCACCACCGAGTTCTGGCGCTGCTGGAGCGGCTCGGAGACCGACCACTTCTACACCACGGCGCGCTCGTGCGAGGGCTCGCCGGTCTACGTCGAGGAGTTCAGCATCGGTTTCATCGGCACGTCGGCGTTCTGCGGGGCGACGGCACTGCACCGGCTGGTCGGCAGCGGCGATCACTTCTACACGACCAGCGCGGCGGAGCGCGACGCGGCGGTGGCCGGCGGCTGGGTCTACGAGGGGATCGCCGGGTACGTCTGGAGTGACTGAGCCGGAGCGGGCCCGCGCGGGCGCGCTCCGGCATTTACCGTGATTTTGCCGCCGCGCGCGGCGGGACGTCGTCCAATGGAGGTGCGCGGCGGCGGCGACCGCCGCGCGGGGAGGCGACGACGATGGGCAGCTTCACGGCGACGACCCGGCACGGGCGCGCGGTCGGCGGGGCCGAGGACGCACGGCATTTCGAGGAGCGGGGCTGGACGCGGGTCCCGCTGCTCGTGCAGTGGATGGCGACCGCGCGCTGCCCGCTCCGCTGCCCGCACTGCCTGGCCTGGGAGGAGGGCCCGCCGCGTCCGGAGCTGACGACGCCCGAGGCGTTGGCGCTGGTCGACCAGGTGGCCGAGCTGGGGGTGTCGGAGTTCCTGCTCACGGGCGGCGAGCCGCTGGTGCGGGAGGACCTGCCGGTGGTGCTGGACCGGCTGCGCGAGCGGGCGGCGTCGTGGAGCCTGAACACCGCCGCGCTGCCGACGGGGGCGGTGCGCCGGGCGATCGAGCGCCATCCGCCGGCCTTCGCGGCGGTCAGCCTGGACGGTCCGCGGGAGGTGCACGACGCGTTCCGCGGCCGAGCCGGCGCGTTCGACGAGGCGCTGGGGGCGCTCGCGTTCTTCCGGAGCCTCGGCGTGCGGACCGCCGCGGGGACCACCGTGACCCGCGCCAACCTCGCGAGCCTGGAGCGGACCGCGGCGCTCGTGGCGGACAGCGGCGCGTCGTCGTGGGGCATCCACCTGCTGTTCCCGGAGGGGCGGGCTGCGGCGCGGCCCGAGCTGTTCCCGACGCGCCGGCAGCTCGCGCGGCTGATGCGGTTCGTGGCGCGCCTGCGTCCCCGCTTCCCCGTGTCGTTCGCCGACGAGTTCGGCTGGTGCGGGGACTGGGAGCCGCTGCTGCGCGACGGACCCCAGACCTGCGGGGCCGGCCGGCTGCAGTGCGTCGTGCTGCCGGACGGCGAGCTGGTGCCGTGCACGACGACGGACCGGACGACGAGCGCCGGGAGTCTCCGCGACCGGTCGCTGGCCGAGCTGTGGCGCGACG
>CAZMRP010000254.1:0-7189 GCA_964568275.1 uncultured Myxococcales bacterium | reverse complement strand
ACGTCTACCTCGACGGCATGCGGATCGGGCGCACCGACGACACCGGCTCGTTCGCCTTCCGGCGGCGGCCCGACGTGGAACGGACCGAGGAGCGGGGCCGGATCACGGTCGTCGCCGGCCGCCGGGCCCGCTCCTTCGAGTACCATTCGTTCCGCCGTACGCAGTCGTTCGCTTTCCCCGTGCTGTACCTGCAGACCGACCGCGGCACGTACCTGCCGGGCGACACCGTACGCGTCCGGGCGCTCGGCTGGCAGCTCCGCGGCGACTACGCCCCGTTGGCCGGTGCCCGTGCGGAGCTGGACCTGCTGTCTCCCGAGGGGCGGCTCGTCGGCGGCGGTGCCTTGCGCACCGATTCCTGGGGCGTCGCCGCGCTCGACCTGCCGATCCCGTCCCACGCGCCGCAGGGGTACTACCGGCTCGAGGCGCGCTACGGCGAGGAGCAAGCCGAGGCGACGGTGCGCATCGCGGATTTCGTGCCGCCGGAGCTGGAGATCCGCCATGACCTGGGCCACTACCTGACGCCGGACACGGTCGAGGTGCCGTTCGAGTTGCGGCTCGGCTACTTCGGCGGCGGGACGTTCCGCGAGGGGACGATCCGCGTGGCCGTGCGGGCGCAGGGCCACGACGAACCGCCGGAGTTGCACGTCGAGGAGCGGACCGTGGAGGGCCCGGGCCCGCATCGCTTCGTCCTGCCGTCGTCCGCGGTGCAGGCGCTCGCCGGGCGATTCGCCGGTGAGGACGGGGCCGCGTGGCCGTATGCCGAGGTGTCGATCCGGGTCACCGACTCGTGGGGCCGGTCCGACACGGTCCGGCGGCAGCTCACAGGGTTAGACAATCCGTACTCGGCGACGATCGAGCTGGACCGCGAGCAGTACGCGCCGGGCCAGCCGGTCAACGCCATGGTGCGGGTCGTCGACCTGGCGGACGAGCCGCAGCGGGGGCTCGAGGTCCGGCTCGAGCGGCCGCAGTTCGGCGAGCCGCTCACCGCGCGCACCGACGAGGGCGGGGTGGCCGTGTTCCGCTTCCCGGCCCCGGAGCCGCCGGCGGCGGAGGAGGATCCGGTCGAGCCCGAGGAGCCGGAGGACGAAGCCGGCGACGAGGAGGTGGAGATCGATCCCTGGGAGCTCTTCGACGCGGTGTCGGAGCAGGACCACTGGAACGAGACGCAGTACTTCGACCTGCGGGCCTTCCTGCCGAACGTGCGCGAGGCGGCGGCCGAGACGTCGTTCGAGGTGGCCCCGCCGCTGCCGCTGCGCTCCGCCGTCCCGGACACCAACGTCCTCGAGCGGCGCGACGTGGCGCTCGAGGTGCTCTTCCCCGGCGACGTGGAGCCGGCCGAGGAGGTCGTGCATGCCGACCTCACCGACAGCTCGGGCTCGCTCGTCCACTCGTTCCTGATCCCGGTGACCCGCGAGGGCGGGAGGCCGGTCGCCCGCGGGACCTTCCAGGTCCCCACCTGGGGCTCCGCCCTGCTCTCGCTGTTCTGCCTCGGCCGGCAAGGGGCCGAGGTCGGCCTGCTGACCGACGGCCAGAACCTCGTCGTGCGCGCCCAGCGCGAGCTGACCGTGACGCTGCACGGCCTGCCCGGGCGGGTCGAGCCGGGCGGGCGGCTCGAGGTCGAGGTGGAGGTGACCGGTCCCGAAGGCGAGACGCGCGACGCCATCGCCGGGGTCGCCGTGGTCGACGACGCCGTGCTGTCGCTCGGCGACCCGCTGGAACGCTCGCCGATCGACCGGTTCTACAACCCCGACCTGCGCGTGCTCGCCACCACCGGGGCGCAGACGCTGACCTGGCCCGTCGTCCAGCGCACCTGGGGCCCCGACACCTACGACATCGGCTGGCCTCCCGTCTTCGGCTGGCACTCCGGCGGCCCGTCGTCGGACGCGCTGTTCCAGGCCATCGCCGAGCTGCCGCAGATGGACGGTCGGGCATTCGGCCGCGGCGGTCTCGGCTCCGGCTCGGGCTCCGGCTACGGCCGAGGAGGCCTGGGACGGGGGTCCGCGCGCCTCGTGCTGCGGACGAAGTTCGAGCCGACCTCGCTGTGGTTGCCGCGGCTCGAGCTGCCCGGCGGGCGCGGCTCGTTCTCCGCCGAGCTGTCCGACGCGATCACCGTCCAGAACGTCAGCGTCGTCGCCAGCGACCGCCAGGGCGGGATCGGCGTGGCGCGCGCCGAGGTGCCGGTGCGGCAGGAGCTGTACGTCCGTGCCGACGTCCCTGCGGCGCTCGTCGAGGGCGACACGCTCGAGGTGCCGGTGGCGGTGCGCAACCTGACCGACGAGCCGCAGGAGGTCCGCGTCGCGTTCTCCTCCTTCGACTTCCCGGTGTGGGGCGAGCCGGAGACCCTGACCGTCGGCGTCGGCGAGACCGGCGTGGCCCGGTTCACGATCGAGGCGGTACGGGCCGGCACGGCGAGCTGGAAGGCGTCGGCCGAGACGGCGCGGCTGCAGGACGTGGAATCGCGACTGGTCCTCGTCCGGCCGCGCGGGGAGCCGGCGACGGAGCTGATCGAGGGGACCGCGTCCCGCGATGCGCCGTTCCGCACCACGCTCAAGCTCGACCTCGCCGATCGCTGGCACGCCGTGCGGCTCGGCGTGACGATGCCGAGCGTCGTGCCGGCGCTGCAGGACCTCGACCGCCTGATCGGCGCCGGCTACTACGGCACCGACCCGGCGGCGAGCGGCGTCGTGGGCGCGACGGCCGTGCTCCGGTACCTGCGGGCCACCGGCGCCGGGACGTCCGACGACGCGCGCCGCATCGAGACATGGCTCGCCGAGCTGGCCGCGGCGATCCAGCTCGCGCAGAACGACAACGGCGGCTGGAACTGGTTCTGGAGCCGCGAAACCAACCCGTTCGTCAGCGCCCACGCGCTGGACGCGCTGCTCGAGCTGCGGGCGCTCGGCTTCCCCGTCCTGCAGGACGTGCTGGAGCGCGCCGTTGCCTACTTCGCCGCCGCCAGGCAAGCGGACGGGCTGTACCCGGCGGACGCCATCGCCGTCTGGGAAGGCGCGGACGAACGCGTGCGGCGGTCCGTGACCGCCTACGTCTTCGAAGTGCTGACCCGGGTGCTGGGGACCGACGTCGAGAGCGCGTTGCGGCAGCACGCGGCGCTCGGCGACCTGCTGCGGGGGCTGGCCGAGACGCTGGCGTCGGAGCTGCAGACCGCCGACCCCGACCCGCTCGTCACCGCCCATGTCGTGCTCGGCCTGGGACGCCTGCTGCGGCACGGGATGGAGGACGAGGCGGCCGTCGAGCCGAACCTGGTGTCGGCGGTGGTGGAGGGGAAGCGTCGCCTCGCGCGGATCGAGGACCTCGCCCACTGGGAGCCGGGCTGGTACGACGCCTGGGGCGGACGGGTCGAGGCGGCGTACGCCCTGCTGCAGGCGACCCGCGAACTGGAGGACGACGGCGCCTGGGAGGCCGCACGGCGCAAGGCGATCGAGTTCCTGCTCGCCACGCGGCCGGCGTGGGGCGCCTGGCACAACCATCGCGGCACCGCCTACGCCGTCCGCGCGCTGATGCTGCTCGAGCCGGCCCCGGCGGGGGAGGGCGGCACCGTCCTCGTGAAGCTCGACGGCACCGTGCTGCACCGCATCGAGACCTCCGCCGACGACCTGTTCGCCGCGGCGCTCGCCCTGCGCGACATCGAGCTCGGACCGATGCCGCCGGGCGAGCATACGCTCGAGGTCTCCTATGACGGCGCGCTCAAGGCCCGCGTGGCGCTCGCCGTGGACCGCTGGACCGGCGCCGGGGAGACGACCGCCGTCCCGTCGGCCTCCGACTCGACCGACGGCACTTCGGTCGACGTCGCGCGCGACGCTCCGGCCGAGGTGCGGGTCGGCGAGCCGGTCGTGCTGTCGTTCGAGGTGCGCTCGCGCGCCGCCGCCGGGCCGCTGGTGCTGGAACAACCGATTCCCGCCGGCACGCGGGTCAACCGGACGTCGTTGGCGTCGCTGGACGGCGTGTCGGTGCTGGCGGATGGCGACGACGGCACGCTCGTGCTGGGCGTGGTCGCCATGGGCATGGTCGCCGGCGAGTGCACCCGGTTCGAGGTGCGGCTCGACACCGACCGGGCCGGGACCGTCGAGATCCCTCCGGCCGCGCTGCGTTCGGTGCTCCAACCGGAGCTCGGGGCCCGCAGCGCCGCCGGGACGCTCGTCGTGCGTTGACGGCGGCTCCGGCCGGCCGCGGCGGGCTCTCCGCGGCCCGAACACCGCGACAGCCGTGTCGTTCTCCTTGCCGCCGACGGGCGGATTCCCTACTGTTTTGTTGCGGCACGCGATCTGCAGCGGAGCGCCGGCGTGGCACGCAAGCCGTCGGACCGAGGTCGCGCAATCGGCATCACGGGAGGTCGCAACATGGCACGACAGCTGGCCCTGGTTTTCGGAATCCCCGCCCTCGTCTGTTCGTCGGCGTGCCTCCCCGACTTCCTCGACATCTACGGGGTCGAGTGCATCGTCACGGAAAGCACCTCCAACGAGAACGAGCCGCTGGACGACCGGATCGAGGACAAGCATCCGGAGTACGACCCGTCCCGGCTGGTGGTCGAGACCTTCGCAACGGGCTGCGACTTCGAGCTGAACAAGAGCGCGACGGTGACCAAGCTCGACATCGCGCCGCTGGAAGGCGACGACAAGGTGCTGGCCGAGTTGGTGTTCGGGGGGCGGGCCGAGGCCTTCGCGCACCTCGCGGGGATGACCGGCGGCCGGCTGATCCCCTCGATGGAGGTGGTCAACGGCGCGCTCAAGCCGTTCAACGACGGCCTGTACGCGGCGATCGAGCTCGGGGCGCAGGCCGGTGTGACGGTCGACACCGTGGAAGTCTACCCCGGGAAGCGCGCGTTCCTGGAGGACCTGCTGGCCGGCGTGCTGGCGCTGGAGGCGACGGCGAGCCCGACGCAGGCGACCCACCTGCGGGCCGCGGCCGCCGACCTCGGGGCGGCGCTGCTCCTGGGGGGCGCGGAACCGGTCCTGCCGGCCGATCTGCGGGCCGCCGCCGAGGCGCACGCGGCGGCGTTCGAGGCGGAGCCGATCATCGCGCGACCGATCGGGTTCTACACCTGGCAACCGGAGTTGGGGCGCATCTTCCGCCAGGACCGCTACCTGCAGAACTACCAGGTCCAGCACCCGGTTCCGGGCGACCCCTACTCGGACGCCGAGTTGGGGAAGGCGGCCGCGATGGCGCTGGCGCTGCAGGCCGACGGCGAGCTGCTGGACCGCTACGAGGGCTTCCTGGCGCTGTACGCCGGGCTGACCAACCCGTTCGCCAACCTGCCGGTGACGGTGCTGCTGCCGCAGCTCGCCGGCCTCGGGACGCTCGACAACCCCGGGGCGCTCCGGGCTCCGTTGCTCGCCGCCTACCCGCCGCCGGCCCTGCCCGTCGGCTGCCAGCCCCACCTGGCCCTGCTCCCTTCGTCGCGCAGCCGCGAAACCACCTACTTCGACGGTCTGTACTGCGCGACCGGCGTGCCGTCGGGGGTGAGCCTGATGGACGAGCTGATTGCGGCGATCCGCGGCGGCCTGATCGATCTGGCGCCGGACCCGGACTCGGGGTGGTACGACTACCAGACCTACGCGCTCGAGACCCTGCTGCTGCCCGAGCGGGGGAGCGAGTCGCAGCACCTGCTGCTCACGGCCGCCTACAAGAAGAAGCTGATGGACACCTTCCGGTCGATCATGACGCAGAACCGCGAGACCCACGTGCGGCAGCTCGACCTGGGCGGCGTCGCCACCTCCGCTCCGCCGCCGCGGGTCGACCTGTACCCGCTGTTCCCGGTCGAGCCGTTTCCGACGTTCTACCTGCGCACGGCGCGCGCCTACCGCTTCCTCGGCACGTACCTCGCGGCGGTGCTGGGGCCCGAGTTCCTGGACCACGTGTCGCGGCAGGTCGAGGACGGGACGACCGGGACGCAGCCGCTGGGTGCGGAGCTGCGGTCGAAGGCCGAGCTGCTCTACGGACTGCACTATCTCACGGCGGACGCGGTCGGGATGGCGCCGGAACTGCTCGCCGACGAGGCGAGCGAGTTCGCCGCGGCGGATTGCCGCGCCGCCGCCGCGGCCTGGCTCGACGGCTGGCAGATCGACCCCGACGTCGTCCGCGACCCGCGCGTGATCGTGCCGGTGCAGCTCGACGGGGCGACCAACGACATGATCTACTGGACCGTCCCGGGCGTCCGGGCGCTCAAGGCGCGCGCCGAGTTCGTTGAGGGGCACGGGCCGCGGGACGTGCGGCCGCTCGGCTACTGTGAGGCCGGGGACCTCGTGCCGATGGAGTACTACCTGGTGGTCGAGGCGTTCGCGGAGGTGCGGATCCCGTACACGACGCCGCCGCCCACGCGCGACGAGTTCCGGGCGATCTGCGACGCCCACGACACGGTGGAGGCCATCGTCGCCGCGCTGGAGGCGCTGTGATCCGTGGCGCCGGACTCGGGCTGCTCGCCGTGGCGACGGCCGGCTGCAGCATGGGCCAGTTCCAGACCGCCCGCACGGTGCCCGTCGGCACGTTCCGCAACTCCGCGGCGCTCTACGTGGCGGCCAACGAGCTGATCGAGGAGCGCTCGTTCCACCCGCTGGCCAACATCCAGGCCCACGTCGAGATGCGGGCCGGGGTGCACGAGCGGGTCGATGTCGGCGCCCAGTGGTTCGCGTTCTCCGGCGCCAAGGCCGACGTCAAGGTCAACGTCATGCCCCCCGACCACGACTTCGCGCTCGCCTTCCAGGTCGGATTCGGCGGCGCCTCGAGCGTCGACGACGAGAGCTACTTCCTCCACCTGCCGATCAACGTGCTGGCCAGCTACCGTCTGCCCTTCGACATCTCGCCCTACGTCGGCCTGGGCTACGGCTTCTACTGGATCATGGGGCGCGAGCCGGGGTACCAACTGCCCGACAACGTGATGCCGCGGGACGGGTGGGGCGACGGCCTCCTGCGCACCACCGTGGGCTGCGAGTTCGTGATCACCGAGCTGTTCGCGCTGCTGGTCGAGTACGACTACCTGCACCAGGTGGTGGACGACCGGGGCGACTTCTATGCGTTCGTCGATACCCACCTCGCCGGCCTGGCCGTCCAGTTCACCTGGTCGGTGCTCTGACCGCGGGAGCCGTGGACCGCCGGCGCGCGGCGCGTTATGGTTCCACCCATGAGGCGCCTGCCGTTCGCGACCCTGCTGCTGCTCCTCGACCCGGACCTCGTCTTC
>CAZMRP010000253.1:0-7195 GCA_964568275.1 uncultured Myxococcales bacterium | reverse complement strand
GGGCCGAGGCGTGCGCCGCGGTGCTCGCGGTGAGCGATGCGCGGGCCCGCAACGCGCTGCTGCTGACGCTGCTGCCGCCGCCGCGGAGCTTCCCGCCGGCGCAGCGGATCGACGGCGGCGGCTTCCCCGCCGACGGCCTGTCCGAGCGGCTGCGGGCGGCGATCGCGGAGAGCGGCGACTTCGACGCGTACCACGAGGCGCTGGGGCGCGACGTCCGGTCGGTGTTTCAGGAGTTCGACGGCCGTCGGTTCATCGACGTCGACCGCGCCGGGCGCCTGGAGTCGCTGGTCGCGGCAGCGGCGGACCCGGACCAGCCGCGGCACCGGCGCGACGCCGCGTTGCGCGTGCTGGCCGACTTCGGCCTGTGGCGCGGCGGGCCGGAGGAGGAGGAGCACGGCCGGCAGCGGCGCCTGACGGCGCTGCTGTCGGACGCCGACCCGTGGATCCGAGCGGCCGCGGTCGAGGCGGTCGCCACGTACCTCGCGGCCGAGGGCGTCCTGCGGCGCGAGGCAGCCGCCGCGCTCGAGGCGGCGTTCGAGACGGAGACCGACCCCGAGGTGCTCCTGTCCGGCGCTTGGGCCACGATGCGGCGAGACATGAAGACCCGGCTGCTCGACCCCGTGCTGCGCGGCGAGCGGAAGCTGGTGGTGGCGGTGCGTCGTGCGCCGGTCGCGCCCACGGTCGGCTCAGGGGAGCTGCTGCTGGGGTACGAGGCGGCCTGGCGGGAGCGGGAGCAGAACCCGTCGTTGGCGTTCACGGCGACGGCCGTCGCCGCCGACGGGACCGCGGGCGTCGTCGCGTCGACCGAGGTGGTGCAGGCGATGACGTCGACCGGCATCGCGCGCGGCTTCGTGCGCGTGCGCTTCGCCGAGCCGCTCGCGGCGGGGACCTGGCGCGTCACGTTGACCGTGTCCGCCCGCGCGCGGCACGACGCCGCGCAGGCCTTCGCGGAGGCGGCGGCCGCGCCGGTGAGCGTCCTCGCGCCGTGAGGAGCGACGTCTCCGGGTGTTCCCGGCCTCGCCGGTCGACCGGTTCCGGGTCGTGAGCGGCGGCCGACGGCCCTAGGAGCCGCGCAGGATCTGCTTGAGGTATCGACCGGTGAACGAGCCGGCGGTGCGGGCGACCTGCTCCGGGGTGCCCGTGGCGACCACCCGGCCGCCGCCGGCGCCGCCCTCGGGGCCCAGATCGATGATCCAGTCCGCGGTCTTGATCACGTCGAGGTTGTGCTCGATGACGACCACGGTGTTCCCCTGGTCGACCAGTCGCGAGAGCACCTGCAGCAGCTTGCGGATGTCGTCGAAGTGCAGGCCGGTGGTCGGCTCGTCGAGGACGTACAGTGTGCGGCCGGTGGCACGGGTCGACAGCTCGCGCGCGAGCTTGATCCGCTGGGCCTCGCCCCCGGAGAGCGTCGTCGCGCTCTGTCCGAGCTGGATGTACCCCAGACCCACGTCGAGCAGCGTCTGCAGCTTGGCGCGGACCTTCGGCACCGCCTCGAACAGCTCGAGCGCCTCCTCGACCGAGGAGTCGAGGATGTCGGCGATCGAGCGGCCGCGGTACTGGACCTCGAGCGTGTCGCGGTTGTAGCGCCGGCCGCCGCACTCCTCGCAGGTGACGTAGACGTCGGGCAGGAAGTGCATTTCGACGCGGATCACCCCCTGGCCCTCGCAGGCCTCGCAGCGCCCGCCGCGCGCCCCGGCGACGTTGAACGAGTAGCGTCCCGGTCCGTAGCCCCGCGTGCGCGACTCGGGCAGCGTCGCGAACACGTCGCGCACCAGGCCGAAGACCTGGGTGTAGGTCGCGGGGTTGGAGCGCGGCGTGCGGCCGATCGGCTGCTGGTCGATCTCGACCACCTTGTCCACGTGCTCGAGGCCGAGCAGCGCGCGGTGCGGTCCGGCGCGCTCCCCGCTGCGGTGCAGGCGGGTCCGCAGCGCGGGCAGCAGGGTGTCGACCACCAGCGACGACTTGCCCGAGCCGGAGACGCCGGTGACGGCGATGAAGAGGCCGAGCGGCACGCGGACGTCGATGTCCCGGAGGTTGTTGGTGGTCGCGCCCTGGAGCTCGAGCGCCCGGGCCTGCGGGCGGCGGCGTCGCGGGGGCACCTCGATCGTCAGCTCGCCGGCCAGGTAGCGGCCGGTGAGCGAGTCCTTGCACTGGCGGACCTTGTCCGGCGGGCCGGCGCAGACCACCTTACCGCCGTGGCGTCCGGCGCCGGGTCCGAGGTCGATGATCCAGTCGGCGCGCTCCATCGTCTCGCGGTCGTGCTCGACCACCAGCACCGTGTTGCCCATGTCGCGCAGGGCGAGCAGCGTGTCGATCAGCCGCTGGTTGTCCCGCTGGTGCAGCCCGATGCTCGGCTCGTCGAGGATGTAGATCACGCCGACCAGCGAGGCGCCGATCTGGGTCGCCAGCCGGATGCGCTGCGCCTCGCCGCCGGACAGCGTGGCGGAGGCGCGGTCGAGCGACAGGTAGTCGAGGCCGACGTTGATCAGGAACTGGAGCCGCTGGCGCACCTCCTTGAGCAGCCGGTCGGCGATCGCCCGCTCGCGCGGCGTGAGCTGCAGCCCGTCGACGAACCGCAGCGCCTCGGCCGCGGTCAGCCCGCTCAGCTCCGCGATGTTCTTCCCCGCCACCCGCACCGCCAGCGCCTCGGCCCGCAGCCGCGCCCCCTTGCAGTCCGGGCACGGGTCGCGCCGCGCGTAGCGGTGGAACTCCTCCATCAGGAACTCGAACCCCTCCTCGTGCGTCGCCGCCCCGGCCTCGCGCTTGCGCTTCTCGTACTCCTTCGAGCGGCGCTCGAGGTTCGGCACGACGCCCTCGAACGGCTTGGTGAACGAGTAGCGGTTGTTGCCGTCCTCGAGCACGAACTCGATGGCCTTGTCGGTGCCGTGCAGCACCGCCCGGCGCGCCGCCTCGGGCAGCTTGCTCCAGGGCGCGTCGAGGTCGATGCGGCAGGCCTTGGCCACCGCCGCCAGCATCTGCTGGCGGAACAGCGAGGTGCGCCCGCCCCACGGGGCGATGGCGCCCTCGCGCAGGCTGAGCGACGGGTCGGGGACGATCAGCGCCGGGTCGAAGTGCAGGATCTCGCCCAACCCGCTGCAGGTCGGACAGGCGCCGTGCGGGTTGTTGAACGAGAAGGTCCGCGGCGCCAGCTCGGGCAGCGCGATGCCGTGGTCGACGCAGGCGAACTTGGTGGTCAACAGCAGGTCGTCGCCCTCGACCACCGCGATCCGCACCAGCCCGTCCGTCATCCCGACCGCGGTCTCCACCGAGTCGGTCAGCCGGCGGGTCACGCCGTCCTTCACCACCAGCCGGTCGACGTACACCTCGAGCGTGTGCTTCCTGTTCTTGTCGAGGACGATCTCCTCGGACAGGTCCCGCACCTCGCCGTCGACGTTGACCCGCACGTAGCCGTCGCGCCGCAGCTTGTCCAGCTCCCGGCGGTACTCGCCCTTGCGGTCGCGCACGATGGGCGCCAGCACCGAGAACCGCGTGCCGGCCGGCAGCCCGAGCACGCGATCGACGATCTGCTGCACCGTCGAGGCCGAGACCGGCCGGCCGCAGACCGGGCAGTGCGGGCGGCCGACGCGCGCGAACAGCACCCGCAGGTGGTCGGCGATCTCCGTCGTCGTCCCGACCGTCGACCGCGGGTTGCGGCTCGCGTTCTTCTGCTCGATCGAGATCGCCGGCGACAGCCCCTCGATGCCGTCCACGTCCGGCTTCCCCATCTGCTCGAGGAACTGCCGCGCGTACGCCGACAGCGACTCGACGTAGCGGCGCTGTCCCTCGGCGTACAGCGTGTCGAAGGCCAGCGACGACTTGCCCGAGCCGGAGAGGCCGGTGATCACCACCAGCCGGTCGCGCGGGATGTCGACGTCGATGTTCCGCAGGTTGTGCTGGCGCGCACCGCGCACCCGGATCGCCGAAGCGCTCATCGACGGGGCGCGGAGCTCCGCACGCGCGAGAGCCGGGAGGCGAGCTTCCACGCCGAGACCATCCCCCGGGGGTCGACCTTGCCCGTGCCGGCGATGTCGTAGGCCGTGCCGTGGTCGGGCGAGGTGCGCACGAAGGGCAGGCCGAGCGTCACGTTGACCGTCTCGCCGAAGGCCACCAGCCGGCAGGGCAGCATCGCCTGGTCGTGGTACATCGCGATCACGGCGTCGAACTGCCCGTCCAGGTGCCGGCGGTAGGCCGTGTCCGCGGGCAACGGCCCGGTGATCGTGGCCTGCAGGCCGCCCTGCTTGAAGTGGTTCTGCAACGCCCCCACCGCCGGGGCGATCATCTCGTGCTCCTCGTTGCCGAACAGCCCGCCCTCGCCGGCGTGCGGGTTCAGCCCCGCCACCACCAGCCGCGGCCGCTCGAACCCCAGCTCCTGGAGGTGCGCGACCTCCAGCTTGCATACCCGCTCGATCCGCTCCGCCTTGACCGCCTTCGGCACGTCGGCCAGCGCCAGGTGCGTGGTCACCACCGCCGTCCGCAGTCGCTCCCCGGTGAACGCCATCGCGACGTCGTTCGAGCGCAATCCGGCGAGCCGGGCCAGGAGCTCGGTCGCCCCCGTGAAGCGCGAGCCCATCACCTGCGAGATCCCCGCCTTGTTGATCGGGCAGGTGATGATCGCCTCGACGTGCCCCGCCTTGGCCGCCTGGACCGCCAGCGAGATGTAGCGCAGCTGGGCGTGGCCCCCCGGCGCCGTCGCCACCCCGGGCTGGGTGTCGGCCGGCGCCAGCGTCGCCGCCTCGATCAGGGTCGGCCCCCCGGCGTAGGCCTCCGGTCGCTCCACGGCGTCGCCCGGCAGCGGGTGGAACGGCAGCGGCGGGGTCATGCCGAGCGCCGCGGCGGCGCGGGCGAGCTGGGCCATCGAGCCGAACATCGTCACCGGGGCGTTGGGCCCCAGCTCGCGCAGCAGCAGCAGGGCCAGCTCGCCGCCGACGCCGGCCGGGTCTCCGAGGGTGATGCCGATTCTCATCTGTTTCCGGGCCCCTTCGCCGTCCCCGCCGTTCCCCCGGCCGGCCGCCCAAGGCCGGCCTGTTTCTTGTGGCGGGCGAACATCATAAGTTAGTCTCCACCCGATGCAAGCGCCGAATCGCGACGAGGCGACGGAGGACCGCGCGGCCGGCGGGACCGACGTCGGCGTCGGCCCGTTCGTCCGCGCCCAGGCCTTCCCGGTGCTGATCCTGGTCCTCACGCTGCTCACCGTCCCGTTCCTGATCTTCGGCGACGAGGGCCTGCAGCGGGTCGAGCGGCTGGAGGCCGAGCTGACCCAGATCCGTCGCGACAACGGCAAGCTCGAGGCGCGGTGCCGCGAGCTGCGCCGTCGGCTCGAGGCGTATCGCACGCGTCCCGGCTACCTGGAGGACGTGGCCCGCGACGAGCTGGGCCTGGTGCGTCCCGACGAGTTGGTGCTGGTGTTCCCCGACGGGAAGTGACCGGTTGCCCCGTGCGCCCTCGTCGTTCGCGGCGAAGTGTGCTTTCATGCCCTCGGCGGCCGTCGAGGTCGGGGGTCGTGCCGCCGCGCAGGTCGCGGACGCCGTGGGTCGCGGCAAAGGAGCAGGCAGGATGCGTCGCGCAGCTCTGGTGAGCCTCTCGGTCGTTGCGTGGCTGGCGTCGTCGCCCGCCGTCGCCCAGGTCACCCAGCCGGACGGGACCCCGATTCCCGCGGAGCTCGGCTGTCGCGGCGGATCTCCGGTGGGGCTGGCCGCGGTGTTCGCCTGCGCCTGCGAGGAAGCCGGCGTGTGCAACATCGGCGCGGTCTGCGAGTCCGAGACGGTTTGCGACGACGGCGTGAACGGCACCTGCGAGACAACGCTCCACCACGCGTTCAACGACAACACCTGCATCCCCTCGCTGCTCGACGGCCTCGACCCCCGTGCGGAGGCCTCGACCACGCCGCAGACCTTCCGGCCGATCTGTCCGCTGACCTTCACCTTCCTCTCGCGCGGCAGCGCCGATTTCCACGACGTCTTCGGCTGGTACAACGTCACGGGGTCCGCCCCCGCCGCCGACGACCTCCACGTGATGCTCGACTGCGACGTCGCGCCCGGCGATTCCGTCGTGCTCGACGTGCGGGCCGAGCCGGACTACGCCGGCGGCGAGATCGGGTTCTTCATCCTCACCCCCGAGGCGGCCGGGAGCCCCAGCTGCGACGCGGGCGACTGCTGCGCGACGCTCGACCGCTTCCGCGCCGGCGTCGGCCACGCCTTCTACTCCGAGTCGCGCTACAACCCGGACTTCGTCGGCGCGGACTCCTACATCCACCTGCTGGTCTACGACAGCCACGTCTGGGAGCGGACGTTCTACTTCGCCTGGGAGGACCTGCTCGCCGGCGGCGACAACAACTTCTCCGACCTCGTCACGCGCGTCTCCGGCGTCGAATGTGCCGGCGCCGGCGAGCCCTGCGACACCGGCCTCGGCGGAAGCTGCGCCTACGGCGTGACCCAGTGCGTCGGGGAGGAGCTGTCCTGCGTGCAGCTCGCCGCCGCGGAGCCCGAACGATGCGACGGCATCGACAACGACTGCGACGGCGAGGTCGACGACGAGGCGGAGTGCCCGGCGCTCGAGGTCTGCCAGAACGGGGTCTGCGTCCCGAACTGCTTCGAGGTGGAGGAGTTCGCCTGCTACTACGGATTCGTCTGCGACCCCGCCACCGGCTACTGCATCGACGAGGACTGTCTCGAGGTGGACTGTCCGAGCGACGAGGTGTGTCGGGACGGGTTCTGCGTCGGCGGATGCGACGGCGTGGTCTGCCCCTGGGGACGCACCTGCCGCCTGGGCTCCTGCGTCGAGCCCTGCGCCGGCGTGAGCTGCCCGGATGGGCAGGTCTGTCGCGAAGGGGTCTGCCTCAACGGCTGCGGGGAGTGCAGCGGGGTCATCTGCGGGGCGCCGCTGGTCTGCGACGAGACCACCCGGGACTGCGTCGACCCGAGTTGCCCCGCCGGCTGCGCCGCGGGGACCCACTGCGAGGAGGGCGCCTGCGTCGATGACTGCGCCGGCGCCGTCTGTCCCGTCCCGCAGTTCTGCGAGGACGGCGATTGCCGGTGGCCGGAGGCGACCGATGCGGACGCCGACGCGGATGCGGACGCCGACGCGGACGCGGATGCCGACGCGGTCGCCGACGTCGACGGGAGCGTCCCGGACGGCTCCGCGGGTCCCGGCAGCGCCGAGAGCTGCAGCTGCCGCATCGAGGCCCGCGCCCCGGCGT
>CAZMRP010000252.1:0-7198 GCA_964568275.1 uncultured Myxococcales bacterium | reverse complement strand
CGGCCGCGGTCGCGCCGGCTACCTTCGGCGGCGCCGTGCGAGCAGCCCGAACAGCGCCAGGAGGGGGAGGACGGCGGCGGCCGAGGACCCGCGCGGGACGCTGCAACCGCAGCCGTCCTGCTCGACGTAGACGTAGATCACGTCCGGGCCGTCGGCGTCGCCCGGGAGGTTGCCGTCCGGCGTGACCGCGGCGTCGTCCGGGGTTCCGACGTCGGTGGGGCCGCCGTCGGTCGGCACCGTCGGTACGCAGACCAGCGCGCCGTCGATGCAGTCGGAGACGCCCGGGGCGCCGCCGTCGGTCGTGCACGGGTAGCCCTCGCCGAGACTGGTGGGGGTGCCGTTGTCGGTGACGCCGTCGCAGTCGTTGTCCAGGCCGTCGCACAGCTCGGTGCTCGCGGACGGCGCGTGGCAGGTGAGCCAGCCGGCCACGCACATCCGGCGGCCGACGGCGCATTCCCCGAGCGCCCCATCGACGGCGCAGACGGCGTCCGCGCCCGTCGGGTCGGGGCCCTCGCAGGCGGACCAGGCGGACCAGCGGCAGCCGTCCGAGCAGTCGCGGCGTCGCGAGCCGCAGTCGCCGCAGTCCTCGGTCTGGCTGTCCCCCGCGGAGCAGTTGCACGAGGTGAGGTTGATCCGCCGGGCGCCGCTGTAGGAGGAGGAGAACGTCCGGCTGTGGCGGATGATCCCGGGGTTGCACCCCGCCGCCTCCACCACTTCGTACGAGCCGGAGGCGTCCCGGTTGCCGATCACCAGGATCACGTGGGTGGAGCTGGCCACCGCGTCGGCCGGCTGGAGGCTGCTCATCGACACGACGTCCCAGTAGGCGTGGTCCGCGGTGAAGCTGGACGCGACGTAGCGGGACACGTCGCAGGCCTCCACCGGCTCCGGGTTCGGCACCTGCCAGGCCTTGGAGACGAAGCCCGAGCAGTCGGCGCCGTAGGTGCCGCTGTGCGTGCAGTCCGGGCAGCCGGTGGAGCCCGGATTGGGCGTGCAGTCGCCGGGGCTGCAGGTCGTCAGGTTCGGCTCGCAGCCGTTCCGGCACCAGCACTCGCCGCCCCACTCGTAGGAGAAGCCCTCGGCCGAGGTGCCGCGGCAGATGATGTCGTCCGGCGTCTCCGTCGGCGGGTCGGCCCGCACGGTCGACGCGGCGAGGAGGACGAGCCACGCGAGAAGCGCCCGGGTCGAAGTCCTCATGGCGCCCTCCGTCCCCAGTCGAGCAGTCGTACGCCGTCGTCGGCGAACGCCATCTGCCACAGCCGGCCGTCGGGGCCCAGGCGGAACTCCACGCGCTGGTCGAGTTCCGTCAGGACCCACGAGCCGAGGGTGCGACCGAGCTCGCGCAGCTCCTCGTCCAGCACGACCAGCACGTACCGCTCGCTCGAGACCCGGAAGGGCGAGACCGTGGAGCGGTCGACCTCGTGCAGCACCGCGTGCACCCGGCCCGCGGCGTCGGCATCGAGCCACACGATGCGTTCGATCGGCGCGTCGGCCTTGAGCGACACGGTCCGCTCCGGGACGCGGTCGACGCGTCCGCCGAGCGACAGTTCCACCCCGCCGCGGTCGTTCAGCGCGCCGCGCAGGCTGCGGCCGTTGACGATCGGCCGACCGAGGACGATCTGCCGCTCGCAGGGTCGCAGGTCGCGGTCGAGCACCCGCACGCTGTGACGGTGCTCGACCTCGAGCCACACGCCGTCCGGTCGCGGCAGCAGCGCGGTGATCAGGCCGGAGCGCTCGATGCCGCGGCCCTCCAGCGCGACCTCCGCGAGCAGCGCGCCCGTGAGGTCGAGCGCCAGGAGGCGTCGCGAGCCGACCCGGTCCAGGACCAGCACCGCCCGGCCCGCGAACTGCTCGACGTCGTCGAACGTGGCGCCCGGGAGGGCGAGGGTGCCGGCGAGGTTCCCCGCGGCGTCGAGGCGCAGGACCCGCTGGTGGAGCTGGTCGAGCACCAGCGCGCCGCCGTCGGGCAGCGGCGCGAAGCCGGCGGGACCCGCGCTGGCCGCCTCCCGGCCCAGCACGCGGCCCGCCACCTCGTCCCACGGGAGCACGGCGAAGGGCAGGGGCCCGTCCGACACCGCCGCGGTCGGCGGCGTCGCCGGCTCGCAGCCGAGCGCCGCGAGCGCCGGCAGCACCAGGAGCATTCGTTTCGTTCTTCGCATCGGACACCCATTTGCGGGCGGCGTCGTGCCGCCCCGGCTACTGGTCCTGTACCAGGATCAGGTCGCTCGCCGTTCCGCCCACGGTGACCGTGAGCTCGTAGTTGGCCCGCGTCCGGTCGGCGCACTGTTCGGACGAACCGACGTAGACCTCGACCGCGTACAGTCCGGCGGCGGCGGCGGTGAACTCGTACTGCGGGCAGCTGTAGCGCGGCGGCGGGAACGTGCAGGCGACGTCGTCGTCCGCCTCGTACAGCTCGGTGCCGTCCGGGAGCCGGACGCGCAGTCGGGTGTCGGCGGCGGTGGCGGCGTCGACGGTGTCGACCTTGAGGAACACGGTCTGGCCGGCGCGCACCAGGAAGGCGAACTGGTCCCGGATCGCGGTGTGGCTGCAGCCCTGGAGCGCGGCGCGGGCCGGACTCGTCGCGGCGTAGCCGAGCGTGAGCGTGGCCGCGCCGTCGGCGCCGGACCCGGTGCCGTCGACGAACAGGTCGTAGCCCAGGCCGCCCCGGACGTCGAAGGGCACGAAGGCCCCGCCGGGACCGCAGCCGACCTCCGCCTCCGGGGAGTCGCACCAGTCGGCGCCGTCCAGACCCCCCTCGCGGACGTGGAGGATGGCGTCGAGCGTCGTCGCCGGGTGCACCGTCGTGGCGGCCATCGTGCCGTCGCGCGGCGCGGTGAAGCTGAACAGCGTCTCCGGGGCGTTCGCGGCGCCGCCGCAACTGCCGCGCTGGCTGGCCGTGCTGGCGCCGGTGTCGGAGGCGAAGCGCCGGCCCGTGAGCAGCGCCGCGGTGACGTCCTCCACGGTCCCCAGGCCTTCGCAGACGCCGGGACGGTGCAGACCCAGCGCGAACGCGCCGGCGTCGTCGTCGGCGGTCTCCACCAGCGCCACGTAGCGCGTGCCCGCCGTCACCGGGAGCGTCAGTCGGGAGCCGGGCGAGCCGGGGACGGCCTGGGAGTTGCAGCCGACCGACGACCCGTCGCAGGCCGTCTCGCGCACCTCGAGCACCGTCTCGAGCCTCGTCGAGGGGTGGCGGGTCGACACCACCAGTTCCCCGTCGAACTCCGGCGTCAGCGTGACGGCGACCTCGCGGGCGTCCTCCAGCCCGCCGCAACCGGGGGTGACGGTCCGCGTGCCCAGCATCGAGTAGCCGAAGAACAGCTCGGCCGCGCCGATCAGCGGGGTGACGTCGGCCAGCGGGGTGCACCCGGCGCAGTCGGCGGGGCAGCTCGCGGCGGTCTCGCCCGGCGCCGAGCAGACGCCGTCGCCGCAGCGGACCGGAGGCGCGTCGTCGGCGGCGTCGCCGGGACCGGCGTCATCGCCACCGGCGTCGTCCGCGGCGGCGTCGCAGGCCCCGCCCTCGCACCAGTCGTCGTACTCGGTGGCGCACCCGGCGAGGCCGACGGCGCAGACCAGGCCGGACAGCAGCAGGCGGGTCGGTCGTGGATTCGCGCGCATCACGGCTCCCGGGGGGCTCCGGCGTGTTCGCCCTCCCTGCGGGGAGGATGATAGCACCAAGGGGCAGGGCCGGGCGTCCGTTTGCGAAGGGGGCCCGGAAGGGTGCGGGGGGCTACGGCGCCGCGGCGGCGATCGACGCACCGAACCGCTCGCCGTCGTTCTCGCCCGCCAGGTCGATGCTGGCTCCCGACGCGCCGCTGCCGGAGACGAGCAGCACACGGCCCGGTCGGAGGGAGGCGCTCGTGTCGTTCGGCGAACCGACGGCGAGGTCCCCGATGCCGTCGGCGTCGACGTCGCCGAGCCGGCCCACCGCCTCGCCGAAGCGGGCGCCGGCCCGGTAGCAGTCCACCGAGTTGGAGACGGTCGACAGGCCGCCCGGGGTGCCGGCGTATCGCGCCAGGCGACCGGCCTCGAGCAGCTCGGCCACGGGGGCGCCCGGCGCGCCGACGAGCAGATCGCCGAGGTCGTCGCCCAGGACGTCGCCGCCGGACAACGCCCGGCCGAACTCGTCGTCGGCGGTGGTCGCCCGCAGGACGAGGTCCGCGGTGGCATCCGGCGTCGGGCCGCCGAGGTAGACGAAGACCGCTCCTCCGCAGGTCGTGCTGTCGCAAGCGCCGGGGGCGCCCACGGCGAAGTCCTCGTAGCAGTCGCCGTCGACGTCGCCGAGCGCGGTGATGGCGCTGCCGAAGCGGGCGTCGGCCCCGGGTCCGAGCAGCGTCAGGTCCGGGGTGGGATAGAGCGTGGGGGCCGCGCGGCCCAGGAAGACCTGCACGGCCCCGGCGTCGTTCGCGGCCGGGAGGTCCCGGCCCGGCAATCCGACGGCCCAATCGCCGTAGCCGTCGCCGTTGAGGTCCCCGAGGCCCGCGACGGCGGCGCCGAGGCGGTCGCCGGGGTCGGCGCCCGTGGGCACGCTGGTCCAGGTCCAGGGGAAGGCGGCCGTGCCGAGGCTGAGATCGGCGCGGCCGCGCTCCGCGTTGTCGCCGGGAGCACCGGTCAGCACGTCGGCGAAACCATCCCCGTTCACGTCGCCGGCTCCGGCGACGGCCCAGCCGAGCTGGCGGCCCGCGGTGGAGCCGAGGGAACTGCGCGGACAGTAGTCGGGCGGCGACAGACCGCCCATCAGGTAGCAGACCTTGCCGCTGTCCGTCGTGCCGGCCGAGCCGTCCACGAACGGCGCGCCGACGGCGAACTCGCCGAACCCGTCGGCGTCGACGTCCCCGAGCCCCGCGGCGGCGAAGCCGAAGCCGGCGGCGGAACCGGCGGCCTCGGACCAGGTGCGGTCCGCCGTGCCGTGCGGCGAGGCGGCGCCGTGGAACATCAGGGCCCGCCCGTCCCCGCCGCGGTACCCCGGCGCGCCCGCCAGCAGGTCCGAGAACCCGTCGCCGTCGAAGTCGTTGCGGACGCGGCCCACCTCGAGGTAGCGCACGCGGCTCCACGCCGAACACGCCGCGCCCCGGCAGGCCCGGACGCGCCAGTAGTACCGTCGACCCACCGGCGCCGGCGCGGACGGGGCCGCGAGCGGGCTCGCGGCGGTGTGCTCGGGCAGCGCCCCTGCGGCGCCCGTCGAGTCGATCTCGGGCGTCGGGAAGTCGCAATCGGCGAAGCCCGGCGTCGTGCAGGAGTCGTCGACCTGGATCGCATAGCTCGGGGCCGGGCAGCCGTCGTCCGGCGGGGCGAGCCACCGGAACGTCGGGCGCAGCGTCCGCGCGGCGGCCGGGGAGTGCACCGAGCCCGAGGCCCACCCGTTGGGCGGCCACAGCGGCGTCGGCGGCCGGGGCGCGGAGCTGCAGGAACAGTCGCTCGGGCAGCTCGTGGGGCTCTCCGTGCCGTTGCAGCAGCCGTCGCCGCAGGAGATCGAACCGCCCAGGTCGTCGGTCACTCCGTTGCAGTCGTCGTCCAGTCCGTTGCAGGTCTCGGCCGGCGGCGCGCAGTCCGACCAGTCACAGGCGACACAGGACTGGGTGCCGGAGGAGCCGCACGAGCTGGGGCAGTTGCGCGGCGGGTCCCCGTCGCACTCCTCGCCCGGCTCGGTCGTGCCGTTGCCGCACACCGCCGTCCCGTCGGTGCCGTCCCCGTCGTCCGGCACGTCGGCCGGCGTCTCGCTCCCGTCGTCGGCGCCGTCGGGGGCGACCTCCGCATCTGCCGCGACGTCCGGCGCATCCGGTCCGGCGCCGTCGGCCAGCGGAGGCGGATCGAGGATCAGGCTGCAGCCGAGGCCGGCCGCCAGCGCCACGAGGCAGGCCGGCCCCGCCGCAGCGTGCGTTCGCGGTGTCGGCTTCACCATCGGACCGCGAGGCCGCCGGGCGTGGCGAGAACCGACGCGGCGACCCCCGTCCCGCGCTCGTCGGGCGCCGCCGGGGTCTCGTCGTCATAGGCGTCGACCAGGAACAGGATCAGGGCCGTCGCCGCTCCGGCGGCGGCCACGCCGATCAGCGCGTCGGTGGTGAAGCCGAGCGTGACCACGTCGTTCCGGAGCGCCGCGTCCGTGGCGCCCCCCTCGACGAAGTCGTCGCGGGCGACCAGTCCGAGCGACCCGGTGATCACCGCGCCGAGGCCGGCGGCGACGGCGACGCCCACGCCGACCCAGGCGCCGATCTCGACCCCGGACGGGCCGGCTTCGGGCGGCGGTGCGACGGCGACGGGTGGTTCCTCGCCCGCCGGCAGGAGCCGCGCGATCAGCCGGACCGCTTCGCCGGCTCCCACCTCGACGGTCTGCGCGTAGGCGGTCCGTCCCTCCGCGCGCGCCTCGACGTCGTGGCGGCCGGGCAGCAGGCGCAGCGGGGCCGTCGCGGACGCCCTCCCGATCGCTTCGCCGTCGACCAGCACCTCGGCCTCGGGCGGGTCGACCTGCAGGGCGAGCGTGCCGGTGGCGGCCTCGAGCTCGGCCAGCGCCTGGCGGGCGCTGTCGATCAGCTCTCGATGGGCCGTCGCATCGGCCTCGTCGAGGTAGCGGGACAGCGTCTCGTGGGCGGCCGGCAGGTCCCCGAGCACCTTCTGGCACATGCCGATGTTGAGCAGCACGACGGGCTGCCGTTCGAGGCGGTAGGAGGCGACGAACCGCGCCAGCGCCTCGTCGAAGCGGCCTTCGCCGAGCAGGGCCACACCCTGCTCGAACAGCGCGCGGGCGTCGTCGTTCTTGGCGGCGGCCTCGGCCGCGGGCGGTCGCGAGGTCGAGGCGGGGTCGGCCTGCGCCGGCAGGGCGAACAGGCAGCAGCAGAGCGCGAGCGTGGCGGTGGAGCGATTCACACCCTTCCTCCTGCTACGGATAGTGCGTGGCGAAGACCCCGCCGTCCACGCGGGCCACACCGGCGTCCCGCGTCGCCGTGCCGCCGTCGCGGGTCGTCGTGACCGACGCCACGCGGCGGAGGTTGGGGCGGATGGTTCGATCGCGATCCGGGATGGTCCGCTCGGTCCAGGGCTGGAGTCGACCACCCGGAACCTCGCCCCCCAGCTCGACCGGACGCGAGGAGCGGAGGAGGTCGATCGTGCCGTCCTCGCCGACCCGTTGGCCGCCGACCCAGGCCTGCGCCCGCGCCGGCAGGTCGACGAAAGTGAAGCGCACCGTGTCGGCCGCGGGTGCGTTCGC
>CAZMRP010000251.1:0-7199 GCA_964568275.1 uncultured Myxococcales bacterium | reverse complement strand
TGTTCGCTGTCCGACGGCGTGCGGCTGCTGTGCGGCCGCGGGATGATGCGCGCGGTGCCGGTGGCGGGCGAGTTGTGGCTGGACGTCGACACGCCCCAGGCGTTGCGGCACGCGCAGGCGCTGCTGCGGATCCGGGAGCTGGAGCGCGGCGCCGTGCGGCCGTACCTGTTGATGAACCCCGGTCCCGTGGCGCTCTCTCCGGGCGTGCGGCGGGCGTTGATCTCGGCGGACCTGTGTCACCGCGACGAGGACTTCACGCGGATGTTCGAGTCGGTGCGGCGGAAGCTGCGCCGGGTCTACGGTGCCTCGATCGAGCACGACGTGCTGCTGTTCTGCGGCTCCGGGACCGCCGCGGTCGAGGCGGGGGTCACGAACTTCGTGCCCCGCGACGGCAAGCTGCTGGTGGTGCGCAACGGCGCGTTCGGCGAGCGGCTGGCCGAGGTGGCGCGGGCGTTCCGCATCCCGGTGACCGAGATTTCCTTCGCCTGGGGCGAGACCGTCGACCTGGCCCGCGTCGAACAGGCGCTCGAGGCCGACCCCGGGATCACCACCGTGGCGATGGTGCACCACGAGACCTCGACCGGCCTGCTCAACCCGGTCCGGCAGCTCGGCGCGCTGTGCCGCGCCCGCAACCTGCTGTTCCTGGTCGACGCGGTGGCCAGCCTGGGCGGCGAGGATCTCAACGTCGCCCGCGACAACATCGACGTCTGCATCTCCAGCGCCAACAAGTGCCTGCACGGCATCTCCAGCGTCTCGTTCCTGTGCATGAGCGAGCGGGCGTGGGACCGCATCCGCGACGACGAGCCGCGCGGCTACTACCTCGACGTCCGCAAGTACCGCTCCTACGCGCGCCTGGGCCAGACGCCGTTCACGCCCGCGGTGCACGGCCTGCTGGCGCTGGACCGCGCCCTGGCCGAGGCGCTCGAGCTGGGCCTGGGCCGCAAGCGCGTCCGCTACCAGGCGCTCAACGAGGCGATCCGCTCCGGCCTGGCCGAGATGGGGATCTACAGCTTCACCCGCACCGGCTCCGAGGCGCACGTGATCACGCTCGCCGAGGTCCCGGAGGGGATCGCGTTCCACGACCTGTACGAGGAGATGAAGCGCCGCGGCTACCTGATCTACGAGTGCAAGGCGGCGCTGGCCAACCGCTACTTCCAGGTGGCCAACATGGGCGCGATGACGATGGACGACGTCCAGGGCTTCCTGGTCGCGCTGCGCGGCGTGCTCATCGAGCACGGCGTGCTGCTCGAGACCCACGCCGCGGCGCTCGGGTAGCGCCTTCCCGTTCGTCGCTCCTCCACGGGCGAGGGTGCGGCGCGTTGGCGCGCGGCCCGTCCCGGGCACTCCGCGCCAGCCCGCGTCCGGAGTCGGGGTTCAGTCGGCGTCGCGGATGTTCCCGGCCAGCCACTCGGAGAGGATCTCGTCGGCGTCGATCACCCGCGAGCGCGTGCAGCCCCACACGTCGCACAGGCCGACCAGGTGCGCGTCGTCGCGCTTCTCGGTCAGGTACAGCTTGCGCAGCGTGCCGTCGGGCTGGCAGCTGCAGTGGGCCAGGATCGGCAGCTCGGCCCGGCAGACCGGGCATTCCAGTCGCAGCCGGGTTCCCGGCGGGAAGTCCGGCCCGACCTTGGTCCGGTCGCCGTGCACGGGGCTCAGCTCCACCAGTCCCTGGGTCTTGCCGTCGCTGACCCAGATCGCGATGCCGGGGTAGCCCTCGAACGCGGTGGGGCCGGCGCCGACGAGGTTGTGGCCGCGGGGGCAGAACGCCTGGGTCACCACCACGAACGCCTGCTCGAGCAGTTGCACGCCGGTGCCGGCGCTGGCCTCCGGTTTGCGGATGCGGAGTCGTTCGCGGTCGACGTCCTTTCGCGGCATCGGCTCACCTCCGGGCGCGAACCTAGCATGGGGTCCTCCGCGGCGTCACGTTTCCGGCCGCCGGGGACGCGTCACGGATGGGGGCGGAAGGGCCAGGGGCGGGACCGCCGCCGTTCGCGGGGCGGGGGCGGGTCGTCCGACGCCGGCGGCTTGCGCCGCTCGGTGGCCAGCAGCAGCGCCGGCAGCACGACCGCCGTGGCGAGCATCACGGAGGACAGCCCGAGCGCCGCGACCTGGCCCATCGACGACAGCCCGCGGTGCTGGGTGAACATCAGGCTGCCGAAGCCGGCCATCGTCGTCATCGTCGAGATCGCGACCGGCGGCCCGGTGCGGCGCAGCACGGTCAGGATCGACCCCGGCCCCAGCTCCTGGTAGCGGAAATACAGGTGGACCGAGGCATCGATGCCGGTGCCGATCACCACCGGGAGCATGACCATCGAGTAGAACGTGAGCTTGATGTCGAGCAGCACCATCAGGCCCAGCAGCCAGGCGATTCCGACCACCAGCGGCGTGATGGTGATCAGCGCGCGGCTGAGCGAGCGGAAGCCGATGAAGGTGACGACGAACACCGTCAGCACGGCGATGCCGGTGACGAAGCTGCCGTCGCGCTGGATGTGCTTGACGATGTCGGCGAACACGAAGCCCGACGCCGCCACCGGCACCTGCTCCCCGCTCGGCAGCCGGATCGTCTGGAAGTCGCGCTGCATCCGCAGCGCGTCCAGGCCGTTGCTCATGTTGCCCCGCGGCATCAGGTACAGCACGCGCCCGACGAACGGCGCCCGCAGCTCGTTGAGCGCCTCGAGCGTGCGGCGCTGGTACGGCGAGCTGTCGGCGCCGAGCGGCTGCCGTCCGTCCAGCTCGGTGAACAGGTCCTTGGCCCACTGCGGGAACTCGGCCGCCAGCGGGTCCACCGCCCCGGCCCGCAGGAACGTCCGCCACTCGTCCAGCCGATCCAGCTCCTCGTCGCTCAGCCGGTCCTCGAAGAACCCGAACGACGGGTCGTCCATCAGCAGGTCGATCTGCCGCAGCACGCGCAGCTTCTCGCGCTGCTGGTCCGGCTGGAACGAGTAGATCGCGAACACGTCCTTGAGCGGCGAGTCGGGTCCCTTGTAGCGCCGCTTGAGGTAGCGGTAGGTCTTCTCCGCCTCGGCCGGGCTGGCGGCCAGCCCGACGGCCGGCGAGCCGGTGTAGCCGCGGGTGGCCTGTCGCGTGTCGATGCGGCTCGAGACCGGTCGTTTGGTCCCCAGCTTGCCGTAGTCGTACTCGAACTCCAGGAACGTCGCCGCGGCCAGCGCCGCCACGGTGGTCAGCGCCACGCCGGCCAGGATCAGCCAGCCGACGCCGCGCGAGGTGAAACGACGGACCGCCGGCGGCAGGGACGGCCGGCCCGCCCGCGGCTTCATCGGGCGGACCCGGTCGGCCAGCGTGACCACCACCGGGAACAAGATGTAGGCCGCGAGCATCGAGATCGGCACGCCCACCGCGCACAGCTGGCCGAACTCGGAGAAGCCGCGGAACTGCGAGGAGGTCAGCGTGGCGAACGCCAGCACCGTCGTGATCATCGCCACGCCCATCGCGCGCCCGGTGCTGCCGAACGCCCGGGCGATGGCGTCCTCGTTGTCCAGCCCGCCCGCGCGCTCCTCCTCGTAGCGCTTGCCGAGGTGGATGCCGAAGTCGATCCCCAGCCCGACCAGCACCGCGAAGGTGAAGGCCGTGATGATGTTCAGCCGCTCGAAGGCCAGCGCCGCCACGGCCAGGCAGGCCAGGATCCCGACCAGCAGCGGCACCATCACGTACAGCAGCGACCGCAGGCGACGGAACGCCAGCAGCACGATCAGCGTCATCGCCACCAGCGAGCCGATCGCGGAGGCGCGGACGTCCTTGTACAGCGCGTCGGTCTCCACCACGCGCATCCGGATTCCGCCCCCGATCTCCGTCCGCATCTCGGGATGGAAGTCCGCCGCTCGCAGCACGATCCCGGCGTCGGCGGGAAGCTGCTCCAGCCCGGGCCAGCGGTCGGGATCCCGACAGTCGGTGCCGGTGCGCGAGCCAATCAGGCACTCCGCGCGGTAGACGACGTTCTCGGCCAGGTCGACGTTCACCGCGTCGACCCGGAACCGGATCATCATCGCCGCCACCCACTCGGTCCGCACCGTCCCGTCGCGCTGCGGGGCCTCGACCTCCTTCTCCAGGTACAGGTAGTCGTTCGACAGCGGCTCGTCGAGCTCGGTCTCCGTGCCGCGCCGCACCACGTCGCCCAGCTCGCCCTTGTACCGCTCCTCGTACTTCTCGCGCAGCCCGGCCGGCAGCACCTCCGGCGCCGGCTCGTCCCCGAGGTCGATGTACGCCGGATTGCCGTGCACCTTCTCCCAATGCAGTCGGCGCTCGAGGTTCTCCCGCACCTGCTCCATGTCGGAGAGGTCCGCGTACAGCAGCAGCCGCTCCTTGAAGTAGCGGAGGTCGAGGCGGTAGATGATCAGCGGCTGCTCGGGCCACCGCCCCACCACCTCGGCCACCGCGTCGAGGAACCGGCGGTTGGCCCCCTGGTCCGGCGACTGCACGGAGACGTACAGCGCGTCGGTCGACCCCAGCCGCTGCGAGATCAGCTGCAGGTGGCGCACGCTGTCGGCGTCCGCCGGCAGGACCGCCCCCAGGTCGGCGGAGACGCTGAGGCCCCGGACCGCCAGCACCATCAGCGCGCACACCACGGCCGTCGCCGACAGGACCCGCCAGGGGTGCCGTGCGGCCCAGCGCGCGTAGCGTTCGAGGATCGCCTTCATTCGCGGGCGCGGGCCTCCGTGTCTGCGCTGACTTACCACAGCCCGCCGTGCCGGACCAGCGCGCCGCGTCCCGGCCCCGGTCCGGTCCGCCGACCGTCCGGGCGCCTCGCGCCGGGGCTTCCCGCGTCTGCGCTTTCGGCCTAGACTGCCGCGCCATGACGGCCAAACGCACCCACTATTGCGGCGATCTCCGGGCGGACCAGGCGGGGCAGGGCGTGACGCTGTGCGGTTGGGTCCACCGCAAGCGGGACCTCGGCGGCTTCGTGTTCCTCGACCTGCGCGACCGCGCCGGTCTGGTGCAGGTCGTGATCGACCCCGCGACGGCGCCCGCCGCCGCGGCCGCGGCCAAGGACGTCCGCGCCGAGTTCGTCGTGCGGCTGGCCGGCACCGTCGCCGGCCGCGGCGACAACATCAACCCCAAGCTGCCCACCGGGCAGATCGAGGTCCGCGCCACGGAGCTCGAGGTGCTCTCCCGCTCACAGCCGATCCCGTTCCCGATGGAGGACGAGGTCGACGCCCTCGAGACCACCCGGTTGACCTACCGCTTCCTGGACCTGCGGCGGCCGGCCCTGCAGCGGATCATGATGCTGCGGGCGCGGACGGCGAAGCTCGCCCGCGACGAGCTGACGGAGCGCGGGTTCATCGAGTTCGAGACGCCGATCCTGACCAAGTCGACGCCCGAGGGCGCCCGCGACTACCTGGTGCCGTCGCGCGTCGCCCGCGGCTCGTTCTATGCCCTGCCGCAGTCGCCGCAGCTGTTCAAGCAGCTGCTGATGATCGCCGGCTACGACCGCTACTTCCAGATCTGCCGCTGCTTCCGCGACGAGGACCTGCGGGCCGACCGGCAGCCCGAGTTCACCCAGATCGACCTCGAGATGAGCTTCGTCGAGCCCGACGACGTGATGGCGATCACCGACGGCCTGCTGGCGCGCGTGTTCCGCGAGACGATCGGCGTCGAGGTGCCGCGGCCGATCCCGCGGCTGAGCTACGCCGACGCCATTCGCCGCTACGGCGTGGACAACCCGGACGTGCGCTTCGAGCTGGAGCTGGTCGACGTCGGCGACATCCTCGGCACGACCGAGGCGCGGTTCCTGCGCGAGCCGCACGCGGCCGGCGGACGCGTGGCGGCGCTGCGCGTCCGCGGGGCGAGCTTCTCGCGCAAGGAGCTGGACGAGCTCAACGAGGTGGTCAAGCCCTACGGCGCCAAGGGGGTGGCCAGCGTCAAGCTCGCCGCGGAGGGCTGGCAGGGCGGGCTGGCCAAGTTCCTGAACGAGGGACACCAGGCCGCGCTGCGCGAGCGGCTCGGGCTCGCCGAGGGCGACCTGGTGCTGGTGGTCGCCGACGCCGATCCCGACGTCGCCTCGACCGCCGCCGGCCGCTTGCGCCAGCACCTCGCCCGGCGCCTCGGCCTGGTCCGCGAAGGCTCGTGGGGCTTCGTCTGGGTCACCGACTTCCCGATGTTCGAGCGCGACCCGGTGTCGAAGCGCTGGGCGGCCAAGCACCACCCGTTCACGCACCCGAAGCCCGAGGACGTGCCGCGGCTGGCCAGCGACCCGGGGCGGGTCCGCGCCCTGGCCTACGACATCGTCGTCAACGGGGTCGAGGTCGGCGGCGGCTCGATCCGCATGCACGAGCCCGAGATCCAGCAGCAGGTGTTCGCCGCGCTGGGGATGGACGAGACCGAGGCGCGCCGGCGCTTCGGCTTCCTGCTCGAGGCGCTGGCCCACGGCGCCCCGCCCCACGGCGGCCTGGCCCTCGGCCTCGACCGGCTGGTCATGTTCCTCGCGGGCACCGACTCGATCCGCGACGTGATCGCGTTCCCCAAGACCACGCGCGCGGCGTGCCTGATGAGCGGCGCGCCGGCGGAGGTCGACGACGCCCAACTCGCCGAGCTCGGCATCGGCGTCCTGCGCCAGGGCTGAGCCCCCGGGAGGCGCGATGACCGACGGGACGCGCTACGACCTGGTCGTGATCGGCGGCGGCGTCAACGGCACCGGAGCGTTCCGCGACGCCGTGCTGCGCGGCCTGCGCTGCGTCCTCGTCGAACAGACCGACTTCGGCGCCGGCGCCACCGGCGCCTCGTCCGGGATGATCCACGGCGGCAGCCGGTACCTGCTGGACCAGCCCCGCGTCACCAGGTTGTCGTGCGAGGACTCGGGCCGGATCCAGCGCATCGTGCCGCACCTGCTGTTCCGCATCCCGTTCCTGTTCGCCGTCCCGCGCTCGATGCGGCTCGCCGGCGGGATGCTGCTCGGCCTGGACGGCTTCTTCGAGGCCTACGACCGGTACCAGCCGCGCAAGCACGGCCTGCCCCACGAACGGCTGACGGCGGCGGAGGCGCTGCGGGTCGAGCCGGGCCTGACGCCCGACGTCGCCGGCGCCGTGACCTTCGACGAATGGGGCATCGACAGCCACCGGCTGTGCTGGCTCAACGCCCGCGCGGGGCTCGAGGCCGGCGGCGACTGCGCGACCCACGTGCGGGTCGAGGCGCTGGAGCCGTGCGGCGGCGACGCGCCGGGCTGGATCGTCCGCGGCCGCGGGACC
>CAZMRP010000250.1:0-7218 GCA_964568275.1 uncultured Myxococcales bacterium | reverse complement strand
GGCCGCTACGTGCGGCTCGACCCGGCCGGTTCGCCGTCCGTCCAGTGGGACTGGGGCTGCAGCCACAGCCTGGACGTGCGGTTGGCCTGGAACGGCACCGCGTTCGGGCCGATCTGCCTGTCCGACTGCTACCCGGGCAAGGGGATCTACTACAACCACCGCAGCCTGGTGCGGTCCGAGCCGTCGGGCGACTGCGCCGGCCGCTCCTCCGCCTCGCTCGGCGGGCTGGTGGGGGTCGCCGACGGCTTCCTGCTCAGCTTCGTCTCCCGCGAGGGCCGGGCGTCGGCGGACGTCGGGCTGGTCCACGTCGCCACCGGCGGCGCGGCGGGTACGGTCGCCTGGATCACCGACACCGCGGGGGTGGACGAGGGCGGCGCGCACCTGGCGGCCTACGGCGCGAACTACCTGGCGGGCTGGACCGCGGGCGGCACGCCGCGGCTGGCCGTGGTCGACGCCGCCGGGGCGATCCTCGAGGGCCCGGTGGAGGTTTCGGCGCAGTTCGGCGCGCGCAACGACTTCGTCACCTGGCCGGGCGGCGACGTCGGCTGGGCCTACGCCTGGGGCGACACGAGCCAGCTCCAGATCGTCCGCGTTTCCCGCTGCGAGTGATCTTTCTCCGGTTTTCGGGGACGTTTCGGGTTGCGATCCCGGCCGGCACCTGGGACAATCCGGCCCGTGAATACGCCGGTACCGATCTCCGTGCTCGTCGTGAGCGGCAGCGGGAGTGACTTCGCGCTGCTGGCGGACGCGATGCGCGAGGCGTCCGGCGGTCCGATCAAGGTGACGCACGCGCAGAGCCTCGAGCAGGTGGCCGAGCTGACGGCGCGGAGGTCGTACGACGTGATCCTGTTCGATTGTCCGGCCGCCGGCGTGGATTGCCCGACGTCGCTGTTCCGGCTGCGGCAGTGCGCCCCCCGCACGCCGATCGTGGCGCTCGGGAAGCTCGAGGACGAGGAACGGGCGCTGGGCGCCGTCCGGGCCGGGGCGCAGGACTTCCTGGAGCGGAACAAGGTTTCCGGCGTGACGATGATGCGGGCGCTGCGCTTCGCCGTCGAGCGCCACCGCGGGCTGGTGGCGCTCGAGGCGCTGACCTGTCTCGACGAGCTGACGGGGTTGTACAACCGGCGCGGGTTGCTCACCGCCGGCAGCCAGACCGTGCGGCTCGCGCATCGTCGCGCCACCGGGCTGTGGGTGCTGTTCGCCGACGTCGACGACCTGCAGGCGATCAACGAGCGGCACGGTCGCGCGGCGGGCGACGAGGTGCTGGCCGAGGTGGGGATGGTGCTGCGCGCGAGCTTCCGCGGCTCGGACGTGCTCGCGCGGCTCGACGGCGACGGGTTCGTCGTGCTGGCGATCGACGCCGCGCCGGAAGCGCGGGACCTGCTGCTGCACCGGGTCGAGCGGAATCTCGCGCGTCGCGCGGAGGAGAACCCGCGTCCGTTCGCGATCCGGCTGACCGTCGGCTGCGTGCGCTACGAGCCCGGCGAGGAGGCCGACCTGCCGGCGCTGCTCGGTCGGGCCGACCAGGCGTTGCGCGAGGAGCGCAAGCGGTCGCGCGGCAGGGCGCCGTCGCCCCGGCCGGCCGTCCCGCCCGCGGGAGATCGCGGCACCCCGCCGTCTACAGACCGAACTTGAGCGCCCAGCGGTTGAGCGTCCCGGTGTCGCGGGCGTAGGTGTCGAGCACCCGCAGCGTCCACTCGCCCGACGCCTGCCGGTCCACGAACGTCCCGGCCGTCAGGCTGTCGACGATGTTCTGGTCCGAGCCGCCGGCGTTGTCCCACAGCACCTGCTCGACGCCGGCGTGCGCCAGCACGATCCGCAGGTCGCCGACGTAGGTGTGGGTCACGTCGAGCTCCACCGTCACCGAGCGCGGCACGAACGACTCGGGGACGATGATCGTCGAGGTCACGCCCGCGTCGTCGTCGTCCGGGATCGCCGTCGGCGAGGTGTTCTCGAAGGTTCGCGTCTCTCCCGTGGGCGGCGGGGGCGGCTCGTCGCCGCACAGCGTCCCGTTCGGGGAGAAGCAGTTGTCGCGGACGCCGCTGGCGCCGAAGGTCGAGTCGCCGACGTTGCGGCGGATCACGGCGAGCAGGTCGGTCCACGAGGCGTTGTAGCGGTTCTCGAGCGCCCACATCAGCTTGGAGAGGAACGGCGCGGCGTAGGCGTTGGCGTCCGCGGAGACCTCGACCACCGACGACACGATGTCGAGCTTGTCCCAGCCGCCCTTGCCGGCCAGGATCGGCCGCAGGTAGTACTCGTAGCCGAGGCAGCCGCCGTACAGGTAGATCTGGTAGAAGTCCGGGTAGGTCGGCCGGGACCAGAAGTCGCTGGCCCCCAGCATGCTGTGGCCGTCGTAGGCCACGATCTCGTGCTCGGAGAGCGCACGCTGGAAGTTGCCGAAGTGCGCCGTGTCCCCCAGGCCGGAGAAGTCACGCGGCGAGTAGAGGTCGAACAGCATCTCGACGCCGGCCACCATCTTCGAGAACCGCCGGCCCACCGGCGCCGGCGTCACCTCGGCGAAGCCGGCCGACACCAGGTTGCGCGCCATGCGGTTCATGTTCCGCACGCCCGCCTCGTTGTCGGTGATCTCGCCGTCGCCGATCTGCCCGAACAGCACCACCGCCGTGATCCGCCCGTCCGCCACCAGCTGGTCGTACTCCGGATAGCTCGTCCGCGCCTCGGAGAACATCCGCGACACCGTCAACCGCAGCTCCTGGGTGCGGGCCGTGCAGCCGCTGCGCTCGGGGTTCCACAGGTACCAGTAGACCGACTGGCTCAGGCTGATGTGCCCGTCGGGGTCGGCGCACTTGTCGCCGACGTCGGTCATCACCGTGTACGGGCTCAGCGGCACCCGCGCCGTGAACACCGTGCCGACCGTCACGTTCGAGCCCGCGCTGTGCAGCAGCACCGCGTTCACGCCGCGGATACGGAAGTGCCGGAGCTCCGTCGTCGACCGCCGCCGCGCCTCGGCCGCCGTCAGCCACTCGCCTCCGACCTGCCACTCGACCCGCTCGTCCGACGTCGCGTCCTCGGCCAGCCCCTCGAGGTAGAACTGCCCGCGGTGGCGCAGGTACGTCATCGCGAACTGCCCCAGCTCCGCCGGCGCCTCGAACAGCCGCCACGACGACGCCTCGACGTCCCCCTCCAGGTCGACCTCCACCTCGATCCCGTCCGGATTGAGGTAGCCGGTGTCCTCCTTGCCGCCGTTGCTCATGTCGTCGAGGAACGGATTCGCCTCGTCGTCGGCGTCGAGCTCGGCGCAGCCGAATCCGAGCAGCAGGGCCGGGACCATTGCGAGGACCGCGCGCGTCGTCGTGTTTCCCATCGGTCGACCTCCCGGGCGTCTCGCCCGCGCGCGTCGTTGTGCATGGTCCATGCCGAGGGTTGCGCCAAGAATTGCATCCGGAATTATTGATCAATCAGGAGCAAGCGGAAGGGAATTCGGGGTTTGGAGGCCCCCGCGGTGGGGTGCGAAGACCCCATGGGGAGGGATCTCGCGCAAGGGCGCAGGGAAGGACCTCGCGCCAAGGCGCCAACTCAGGACGGGGTGCTTGTCGGATCGGAGGTCGTCGCGTAATCTGTGCATGAGAGGCGGAGAAGGAAGTTCCGGGAATGCGGCGAGGACGTGGGTCCCTCGGGTCGGTGCTCGGCTTCGTCTCCGTGTCGCTCGCGGTCGGGTGCTACGATAGCCGGGAAGGACCGCCGGTCGTGTTCACCGAGGTCGCTCCCGAGATGACGACGCGCCTCAGGGTCGACCTGCTCGTGATGGTCGACAACTCGGGATCGATGTCGCAAGAGCAGGCGCTGCTGACGAGCCACTTCCGCGAGCTGATGCAGGCGCTGCTCGACCCGTCCGACGACGACGGCGACACGCGTCCCGACGCGCCACCGGTCGAGGACCTCCACGTCGGCGTCGTCTCCTCGGACATGGGGACGATGGGGCACATCCTCGGGACCTGCACCCGCCCCGACGGCGGGGACGACGGCTGCTTCCGGCACACGCCGAGCGCGGTCGTCGCCGGGTGTGACGAGCGGTACCCGGCATTCCTCGCGCGGGATTCGACGAACGCCGACGTGTATGGGCCGCTGAGCCTGGCGGACGACTTCGCCTGCATCGCGACGCTGGGGACGAGCGGCTGCGGCTTCGAACAACAACTCGAGGCGGTGCGCCGCGCGGTGCTCGAGAACCAGGCGCCGGGGCGGTGCAACGAGGGGTTCCTGCGCGACGATTCGGTGGTGGTGCTGCTGCTGGTCACCGACGAGGACGACTGTTCGGTCGATCCGGCGCATCCGGAGATGTTCGATCAGGAACGGCCCGACCTGGGACACCTCAGCCTGCGGTGCTTCCTGCATCCGGAGCTGTTGCGGACGCCCGAGTGGTTCCGCGACGAGCTGCTGCGGCTGCGGCCCGACGACCCGAGCTCGGTGGTACTGGCCCAACTCGTCGGCGTGCCGCCGGAAGCCGCGGTGTGCGAAACGGCGACGGCCGCCGGGATCCGGGACTGCCTGGCGTTGCCCGAGATGCAGCCGCGCGTCGACCCGGCGATCCCGAGCCAGATGGTCCCGTCGTGCGGCTCGTCGATGGGGCTCGCGTTCCCGCCCGAGCGGATCGTGAAGTTGGCGCGGCTGTGGGTGGAGGCGGGCGGCGGCGTGCGGCTCGGCTCGATCTGTCGCGAGGACTGGAGTGCGACGTTCCAGGGGCTGCGGCAGGACATCGCGAGCCGGTTGCGGCGGTCGTGCATGACGACGACGTTCGAGCTGCCGGCGCTGGCGCCGGAGCCCGGGGTCGAGCCGCCGTGCGAGGTCGACTGTCGGGTCGTGCTGCGGCTGCCGGGCGAGTTGGCATGTCCGGAGGACCCGGACTGCCCTCCGTCGGCCTGCCCCGCGGCCACGCTGGACGACCTGCTGCGCGACGACGCGGCGCCCTGTCGTGACCTCGCGACGGGTGAGACCTGCGAACCCCTGGCTCGCGACCTGGGTCTCCTGCCCGACGAGCCCGGTGCGCCTCGCGCCTGCCTGATGCGCCAGGATCCCGGAAGGTGGGAGCCCGCGACGGCCCGTTGTGTCGGCGCCGAGGCGCTTCGCGGCTGGCGCTACGTCCCGCCGGAATGGGACGAACGCCCGGGGGTTCCGTGCTCCGAGCTGCTGCTGCCCGAGGAGTTCCTCGGGCCCTCGCCGGCCGGTTCGGACTTCCGGATCTACTGCCGGGCCGACCCCGACCCCGGCCCCTGACCCGCCCCCCTTTGCGTCTTTGCGCTAGACATTTCCCCCTTTGCGTCTTTGCGCGAGAGATTCCCGCTTGGGGTACTTGCGTCTTCGCGCGAGAGATTTCCCCCTTTGGCGTCTTTGCGCGAGAATGTCCTGCCCCCGGCGTCTTGGCGTGAGCCGCGGGCCGGAGGTGCGGATGGCGCTGTTCGCGGAGAGCGTGGTGCTGGTGACCGGGGCGTCGTCGGGGATCGGCGCCGCGCTGGCCCGCGAGTTCGCCCGTCAGGGCGCCGACGTGACGCTCGCCGCTCGCCGCGAGGATCGCCTGGCGTCCGTCGCCCGCGACGTGGAGGCGCTCGGACGCCGCAGCCTGGTGGTGCCGTGCGACGTGACCCGGGACGGCGACTGCGAGCGCGCGGTCGCGGCCGCGGTCGAGCGTTTCGGGCGGCTCGACGTGGCGATGGCCAACGCCGGTTTCGGCGTCGCCGGGCACTTCGACGAGCTGACGCTGGAGGACTACCGCCGGCAATTCGAGACCAACGTCTTCGGCGTGCTGCGGACGATGTACGCGGCGCTGCCCGAGCTGCGCAGGACGCGCGGCCGGATCGGCATCACCGGCAGCGTGAGCGGCATCCTGCCGTTGCCCGCCACCTCGGCCTACTCGGCGAGCAAGTTCGCCGTGCGCGGGCTGGGGCTGGCGGTGCGGGACGAACTGCGCGACCACGGCGTCTCGGTGACGATGCTCGAGCCCGGGTTCACGGCGAGCGACATCCGGCGGATCGACAACCTGGGCCGGCTCCGCGAGCAGGCGCGCGAGCCGATCCCGGCGTGGTTGATCCTGCCGGCCGACAAGGCGGCGAGGAAGATCGTGCGGGCGGTGGCAAGGCGACGGCGCGAGGTGGTGCTGACGTTCCACGGCAAGCTCGGTGCCTGGGCCTACCGCCACTTCCCCTGGCTGGTCCACGCCGTCGCCGCGCGCTCCGTCGGCGAACGCCGCTCGCGCTCGTTCCGTCCCGGCGAGGCCCCGCCGCCGTCGCCGCCGGCGACCTGACGTTTCCTACCAGACGAAGGGCACCATCGCCTTGCGCTCCGGCGGGTAGTCGGCGAACGTCTTGCGGTACCACTTGAGGTGCGAGCGGGCGCGGGGGCCGAGGTTGCCGAAGGTCCAGACGGCGAACGCCAGCCCGGGCAGCGACCAGGTCGCCAGGGCCCACCCGGACCACTCCAGCCATTCGCCCAGGTAGTTCGGCGAGGCGACCAGTCGGTGCACGCCGCGCCGCGGCACCTGGTAGCCGCCGCCCGCCCGGCGCAGGTCGAGGATCACCTCGTCGGAGTGGATGTTGATCGTCATCCCGAGCGCGAACACCGCGACGCCGGCCAGGAACCGCGGGTCGTACAGCCAATCGGTCGCGTAGCCCGGCGAGAAGTACCCGAGCCAGCGGCCGTTGAGGTAGCCGTTGGCGGTGTTGAACAGCACGCCGAGCAGCGCCACCACCACCGGCACCGGCTCGAGATACGCCCGGCGCCGGAGCGGGAAGACGAACGTCCGGTGCAGGTAGTGCACCTCCCACATCGTGAGGAACACCGCCTCGACGGGGCCGACCGGGCGGCCGGACAGCAGGAACACCACGGGCAGCGCCAGCACCGCCGGCAGCTCCATCACGATCCAGCCGACCATCCCGCCGAACGGAGCGCCCCAGCTGCGGCCCTGGTGGTAGCGGCCGTAGGGCACCGTGATGAACAGCAGCGCCAGGAAGACCATCGGCGCCAGCAGGATCCAGGCCCAGGTCAGGTACTGGAAGAACAATGCCTCGGTCATCGACGGCGTCCGCTCCTTCCCCCGTCCCGGAGGCGGCGAGCCTCGCCGGGGCGGCCCCTCGCCGTCAAGGGCCAACGACGGTTCGGGTCCGCAGCGGCCTGCGGACCTTCATCAGCGTGCCGCGCCGGGAAGATCGTGCCAGGACGTGCCGCCCGCCTCGAGGGAGGCTGCTCCGCCGGCAGGCCCAACTCTCC
>CAZMRP010000249.1:0-7223 GCA_964568275.1 uncultured Myxococcales bacterium | reverse complement strand
GGCGTACTTCGCGCTGCTGCCGCTGGCCGGAACGCTCGTCGCCGCCGCCGCGACGCGCGGCGTCCGCCGGCTGTACCGCTGGGCGATCGGGGTAGCGGCGGCGTTCGACGTGCTGGCGTACGTCGTCGTGCTGACGCCGGTGTTGCCGGCGCTGGTGCCGGAGCCGCTGTACGTGGCGAAGTACGACCTCGTCAACGAGCTGTACGGGTGGGACGAGGCGGCGGCGGCGGTGCGGCGGCGCTTGCCGGAGGGCGGGGTGGCGGTGGGGGGCCACTACACGGTCTGCGCGCAGCTCGCCTGGAACCTGCGGGGCTCGGGGGTCGAAGTGGGCTGCCGGACGGCGACGCCGAGCGACTTCGACTTCCGGGAGCCGTCGCGGGAGCGGCTCGAGTCGTCGGCGGTGCTGTTCGTGTCGGACGAGCGGTATCCGGAGCGGCCGGAGCGCGCGGGGGGCGCCGTGGTGGCGGCGCCGGCGGAGATCGTGGACGTCCGCCGCGGCGGGACGACGGTGCGGCGGTTCGCGTTGACCCCGTACCCGGCCGGGGCGGTGGCCTGGCCCCGGCGGTTTCCTTGCGAATCCGGCGGCCGCAGGTCAAACTAGCCCCGCGAGCGAGGCCCGGCGATCGTGCGGTTCGCGCACGAAGCCGCGGCGGGGAGTTTCGGCTGCGCTTCCGCGGTCGAGTCGGGCTGCGGAAGGGGGAGTGACGGGATGCGCATGTCGTTCGGGATGTGGTTCGGACCCTGCGTGCTGGCGGTCGTGCTGTCCGGTTGCGGCCCCTCGGCGGACGGGCCGTGCAGTCCGGAGTGCGGTGCGGGATTCAGCTGCTACTACGGCGTCTGCGTGCCCGACGAGGATGCGTCCGGTGCGGACACGCCGGTGCGCGACGACGCGGGGCGGGACGACGCCGGAGGCGACGAGGGCGGGACGGTGACGCCGGGCCGGGTGGACCTGCTGTTCGTCGTCGATAATTCCGGCTCGATGATCGAGGAGCAGCGGATGCTCGCGGCGAACTTCCCGCTGGTGCTCGACGCGCTGTTCGCGCCGCCCGCGGACCCGGTCACGGGCGAGCCCGCGTATCCGCCGGTGGAGAGCCTGCACGTCGGCGTGATCTCCAGCGACATGGGCACGGGGGCATTCGTGGTGCCGACCTGCGGCGGGAACGACGACGGGCGGCTGTTGCACGCGCCGAGCACGAGCGTGACCGGGTGCGCCGCGTCGTATCCGGCGTACCTGACGGTGACGACGCCGGGGGCGGCGGTGGCGCACGACTTCGAGTGCATTGCGACGCTGGGCACGAACGGCTGCGGCTTCGAGCAGCAGCTGGGGGCGATGCACAAGGCGTTGTCGGTGCACATGGCGCCCGGCGGTCCGGACGCGTCGTTCCTGCGGGCGGACGCGGCGCTGGCCGTCGTCGTGTTGACCGACGAGAACGACTGCTCGACGGACGACAGTTCGCTGTTCGATCCCCTGGGGCCGACGCCGCTGCCGACGCGCTGCGTCGACCTGGCGGACCGGTTGACCCCCGTGGCGCGCTACGCGGCGACGCTGGCGGCCGCGCGGCCGGACGGCCGGTACGCGGTCGGGTTGCTGGTCGGGGTTCCGCCGACGCTTGCGTCGTGCAACACCACCGGCGACCTGATCGGGCCGTGCCTGGCGGATGCGAGCATGCAGGAGCGGATCAACCCCTCGACGGGCCAGGTGCAGCCGGTGTGCGAGAACCTGGAGACCCGGGCGACGCCGGGCGTCCGCTTCGTCGCCCTGGCGGGCGAACTGGGCCGCCGGGCGCTCGTGCGGTCGATCTGCGAGCCGCGGTTCACGGAGTTCTTCGCGCGGCTCGCCGCGATGGTGCAGACGGTCCGCTGAGTTCCGTTTCCCGGAGGTGAGGAGCATGCGACTGGAGTTCCGCCTGGTGCTGGTGGCCTGCCTGGGGCTGGGGGTCCTTGCGGCCTGCGGCGACGACGACAACGGGGGGGACACGGGCGACGCGCTGGACGAGGGGGGCGGGGACGCGGGGCCGGAGCGGATCGGGGACCTGCGGCCGGACCCCGGCTTCGTCGGGATGCCGGTGGGCGAGTCGCGCACGGTGCGGCTGTGGGTCGGCCGTCCGCCGACCGTGGACATCACGCTCGAGGTGGCGACGGAGGACGACGGGGTCGTGTCGGCGCCCGCGTCGCTGGTGCTGCCGGCCGAGGCGTGGCACGTGGATTTCGCGGTGGACGGCGAGGCGGCCGGGTCGACGACGATCCGGGTGACCTACGACGTGCGCGAGGCGCAGATCGTGGCGGACGTGGTGACGCCGGAGCTGAGCTGCGCCGGCACGGGGAGCGGGACGCTGTCGCCGGGCGGCACGGTCCGCGGCGCGGGCGGGCTGGAGGACGCGTCGGTGGCGCTGGGCTCGACGGCGGAGCTGGAGCCGTTCGCGGTGTCGGTGGCCTGCGCCGCCGACATCGTGCCGACGGGCTACACGGCGCTCGGCCCGGCGGTGAGCTTCGCGCCCGCGCGGCGGTTCGTGCGGGAGCTGAACTTCACGATTCCGGTGAAGGCCGGGCTGCTGCCCGCGGGGCTGCGGGGCGCCGACGTGGTGATCTTCTGGCGCGACGAGCACGCCGAGCCGCGGGCCGTGCCGATGGCCTCGGTGTGGCTCACCGGCGCCGCCGGCGGCCGCGGGGAGCTGCGCTTCTCGTCGACGCGGCTCGGCACGTTCCAGGCGGCCTACGAGGACGCGGCGGGCAGCCGGACCCGGACGCGGCGCTACACCTACAAGGGGATCGTCGGCGTCTCGATGGGCGGGGGCGGCACCGGCTCGGTCGGCTTCCGCAACCCGGAGCGGTGGGACTTCATCGCGCCGCTCGGCGGCCCGGCCAACTGGACCCACATGCTGCACTACGTCAAGGAGTACTACCTCGGCGGCTTCTGCACCGCGAGCCCGGACGACGCGGGGGACGTGGGCGAGCACTGCGCGAGCCCGGACGACGCGGGGGACGTGGGCGAGCACTGCGCGGTTCCGGTGTCGACGCAGACCTTCGAGCACACCCAGGAGTTCGAGAACTGGTACTACCCCGACGGCCGGGACGGGCAGGGCGGGACGTTCGACCGGGAGGAGTACTGCCAGATCTTCCGCGACATGGCGCTGGCCCTCGGCAACCCCGGGATGTACAACGCCGAGTCGGTCTCCCTCCCGCCGGGCGTGCCGGAGTCGTGGTGGCAACTGAGCGCGGAGGAGCGCTGCGCGAATCCCACGGTGCTCGAGGAGTTCTACGACGACGAGTACAACCCGGACGGGTCGTTGCCGGTGATCACGTTCTGCGACGGCGCCGAGATTTCGGGCGACCACGGCCGCTGGGACCCCGACGGCGTCAACGACTACCCGCTCGACGTGGGCCTCGCCGTGGACGTGAACGGCAACGGGGTGCGGGACGCGGGCGAGCCGGTGATCCGCAGCGGGCACGAGCCCTACGACGACGTGGGGCTCGACGGTCTCCCGAACGCGCTCGAGCCGGGCTACGACGCGCTCGACAATCCCGACCCGAACGACGACGACTTCGACTACCAGTTCAACCCGACCGGGACCGAGGGCAACTGGCGCTGGGACGGTCCGGCCGGGAGCGAGCCCGGCGAGCCGTGGGTCGACGCGGGGCTGGACGGGGTCCCGGGCACGTTGCAGCAGGGGGCGGGCGGCTACGACTTCGGCGAGGGGAACGACGTGTTCGACCAGTCGCCGTACTTCCAGAACTACATGGAGCACGACGGCCACACGCTGCTGTCGAACATGTCCGACGCGGACCTCGACCGGATCGAGGTGCTGGCGGACGCGGGGATCCGCGACCTGTTCCCGTTCGCCGCGGGCGAGAACGCGATGCTCGGGGCGCTCAACGCCCGCGGGCGCCAGGTGCGGTTCTACAACGACTTCAGCGCGCTGTACGGCGGCAGCTACCTCGACGAGCAGCTCGACCCGACCAGGATCGACTTCGTCGCGCTGGGTCGGCACACGATGATCCGCTACGGCAATCCGGACGCGGACGAGACGCTGCTGGTGCGCGGCGACGGCGGGCACGTCGGCACGGTGACGCAGGTGATCAACCGGCTGGCCTACGCCACGTTCGCGATGTCGGCCCGCTGGCCGGGCGGGGACCGGGCGCGGGTCGCCAGCGACACCGCGAGCACGATGATCTCGGACGACTTCGTCAGCCCGTCCACCGGCCGCGTCTCGCCGTACTCGATGATCCTCCCGCCCGGGTACCACACCGAGGCCTACGCCACGACGCGCTACCCGGTGGTGTTCTTCCTCCACGGCTACGGCCAGGACCCGCAGGACATGGTGACCAGCGCGATCATCTTCCAGAACTGGATGATCTCGGCGTCGTTGCCCGAGGACCTGCGGATGCAGAAGTTGATCATGGTCTTCCCGGACGGCCGCTGCCGCTCGGCGGAGGGTGCGGCGGACCACGAGAAGGAGTGCATCCGCGGGACCTTCTACACCGATTCGATCCGGCCCGAGGGCCCGCAGATGGAGACGATCCTGTTCGAGTTGATGGACTACATCGACGACAACTACCGCACGAAGGCCCCCGAGGACGTCGCGGAAACCTGGTAGCCGCCGCGGACGTCGCCGTCTAAGTCGCGACCGGGCTCGCGACCGCGAGGGTGGTCGGCCGGCGCGCCGGGGCCTCGTCCGGCGGGCGCGGGCGGAGGCCCGCCGCGAGTCGGACTTGACGAGGGCGACCGGAACGGGGTAGTCGGGACGCCGGCGAGCGGTCGGCGGACCGTGCGGCCCGGGAGAGCGGATTGGGAAACATCATCCAGGGTTTCGACGGCAACGGCCGGCCGACGTTCATCGACGGTTTCCGGCATCGGCGCCTGCTCAATTGGTTCCCGCTGGGCCTGGCCTACGCGTTCCTGTACATGGGGCGCTACAGCTACATCCCGGCCAAGAGCTACATGCTCGAGCTGATCGACAACGCCGACCTGGGTCTGGTCGGCCTGGTCGGCGCCTGGACTTACGGCATCTCGTTCCTGCTCAACGGACCGCTGACCGAGCGGCTCGGCGGGCGGTTCGCGATGCTGATGGCGACGGCGGGCTCGGCGCTGGTGAACCTGTGCATCGCCGCGGTGCTGGGCTTCGGCTGGACGGACCACTTCCTGCCGATCTACGCGGTGCTGACCGGCGTGAACATGTACTTCCAGAGCTTCGCGGCCATCGCGATCGTCAAGGTGAACAGCGCGTGGTTCCACGTGCGGGAGCGCGGGACGTTCGGCGGGATCTTCGGGATCATGATCTCGAGCGGCCTGTTCCTGGCGTACACGGTGTCGCCGGTGGTGACCCGGGGGCTGTTCGGGTCGCAGGCCTACTACTACTTCCTGATGCCCGGCGTGCTGCTCGGGGTGATGTTCCTGTCGACGCTGGCGTTCATCCGGAACTCGCCGCAGGACGCGGGGCTCGGGGAGTTCGACACGGGCAGTTCGGACGAGTTCGACGGTTCGGAGAAGGTGGCCGTGCTGTCGGTGTTCAAGCGGCTGCTGACGCACCGGGTGGTGTTGACGATCGCCCTGATCGAGTTCTGCACGGGGGTGTTGCGGAACGGGCTGATGTACTGGTACCCGATCTGGGCCCGCGAGCACTCGCTGGTGGCCGGGCTGGCCGACTGGCAGGGGGTCGGGCTGTTCGCGGCCGGCGTGTTCGGCGGCCTGTCGGCCGGGATCCTCTCGGACCGCGTGTTCGGCTCGCGCCGCGGCCCCGTGGCGGGGTTGCTGTACGGCGTGATGATCGTGATGCTCGTGGTGCAGCTGCTCGGCATGCGCTTCATGGGCTCTTCGCCGGCGCTGGCCTACCTGGTGTTCGGCGTGCTGGTCGGCGGTTCGTTCTGCGTGATCGGGACGCACGGGGTGCTGTCCGGCACCGCCACCGCGGACTTCGGCGGCAAGGGCGCCACCGCGATGGCGGTCGGGATCATCGACGGCTTCGTCTACCTGGGCGTCGGCGTCCAGTCGATGGCGTTGGGCTACCTGACCGAGCGCGACTGGTCCTACTGGCCGATGTTCCTGCTGCCGTTCGCCGTGATCGGGCTGCTGCTGGCGCTCCGCATCTGGAAGGCCCTGCCCACCCGCGGCAAGGCGGCGGCCGGGCACTGAGATCGCCGCGATTGCGCCGGCGTCCCGGCCATGGTAGCGATGCCGGCGCGGGGCAGGTCGTACCCGGGAAAGGACGGCAGCGATGTCGGGCCACAATCGATGGGCGAAGATCAAGCACAAGAAGCTGGCCGGCGACCAGAAGCGCTCCAAGGGCTGGAGCAAGTTCCTCAAGGAGATCACCATCGCCGCGCGGACCGGCGGCGGTGACCCCGACAACAACGCCCGGCTGCGAGCGGCGATCGACCGCGCCCGCAGCGACAACATGCCGTTCGACACGATCCAACGCTCGATCAAGAAGGGCACCGGCGAGCTGGAAGGCGCGACGCTCGAGGAGCTGGTCTACGAGGCCTACGGTCCCGGCGGTACCGCGCTGGTGATCGAGCTGATGACCGACAACCGCAACCGCGCCGTCGCCGACGTCCGCCACATCCTCGACCGCAACGGCGGCAAGATGGCGTCCCCGGGGTCGGTGACCTACATGTTCAAGAAGCGCGGCACGATCATCTTCGAGGCCGGTACGGTCAGCGAGGACCAGCTGATGGATGCGGCGCTCGAGTTGGGCGCCGACGACATCCAGACCGAGGACGAGACGGTCACGGTGTTCACCGATCCCGGCAGCTACATCACGGTCAAGGAAGGGCTGGAGAAGAAGGGGCTCAAGCCGGCCGGGGGCGAGGTGGCGATGCTGCCGGACACCACGGTGCCCGTCGTGGGCGACGCCGCCGACGCCCTGGCCAAGCTGGTGACGGTGCTCGAGGACCACGAGGACGTGCAGAACGTCTACGTCAACGCCGACCTCGACGAACAGGCGCTCGAGCGCGCCGAGAGCTGACCCGCCCACCGTCCGCCCGCCGTCCCGACGCTCCGGTTCCGGCCGGGCCTGTGGTATCCTCGGGCCGCTGGAGTGGAGCGCCATGACGCAACGCATCGTCCGCCGGTCGTTCCTCCCGTCCTTCGCCGTGCTGCTGCTCGCCGCTTGCGGCGCTCCGGCGGCCGAGCCGGTGGCGCCGTCCGGGGGAGGCGCGGCCGGGCCGGAGACGGCGGTGGCGGCGCCGGACTACGTGCCGCCGGTCCCGACCGCCCGCCTCGCGAC
>CAZMRP010000248.1:0-7279 GCA_964568275.1 uncultured Myxococcales bacterium | reverse complement strand
CCGCTCGGCCTCGGCCCGCGCCACCATGCCCTGCAGCGGCGCGATGCCCAGCCGCTCGGCCAGCGCCTTGATCGTGGCCGCCCGCGCCGGCTCCGGCAGCCCCGCGATCACCTCGTCGACCCGCGCACACCCCGCGCAACAGTAGACCCGCTCGGCGAACGCACCGACCCCGCGCACCGCGGCGCGGCCTACGGGCAGTCCGCACAACGAACACGGGGTCTCCGGGTCGACGGGCACGTCCGGCGGGGCCTGGGACGCCCGCATGCCGACCCGCTACTGGGCCCAGACCGGCGGGCGGTCCGCCGGGCCGCCCGGCAGCGTCCGCAGGTAGCGCACGATCCGCCAGCGGTCGAGGACGTCGATGTGGGGCCCGAGCGCCGGGGAGGTCCGACTGCCGAAGGTGATGATCCCGAACAGCTCGCCGTCGGAACGGTCGCGAATCGCCTGCAGCAGGTCGGCCGGGCCCGGGTCGAGGCTGGCGCCGACGATCGTCCAGGACCGCCCCGCGTCGCCGTGGCAGTGCCGGCAGAAGCGGCGATAGCCGACCTCGCCCCGCTCGACCGCGTCGTCCAACTCGCCGGCCGCCCCGGCGAAGGGGCTGCGCAGCGCCGCCGCCTCGTCGGGAGTCCGCGCCGGCTCGACGGCCGTCACCGGCTCGGCCCCCGCGGGCACCGAGAGCAACGGCTTGTCGTTGGGCATCAAGGACGGCTGGTCGCGCATCCGCGTGTCGCACGCCGCCGCGAGCCCGGCCAGGACCAGCGCCGGCGACAGCAGACGGCAGAGCGCGCTCATCGCGGCACCCGGTGCGTGGAGTACGGCGACTCTCCCGGCACGAACGGCGTCGTTCCGTAGTCCCACGGCTTGGCCGCAGGCTCGCGCACCGTCAGGAACACGAAGGCCCCGAACGCGAGGATCGCCGCCACGATCAGGGCCCACAGGGCCAGCATGCGGTACCGCTCCGGAATCGGGACCACCGCGCCCTCCCTAGCCGGCGAAGTCCATGCCCCACAGGGCATGCGCCAGCACGTACAGCACCGCCCACACCGCCAACACGCCGTAGAGCACCAGCAGGAACACCGGGACCGGCCCGTGCCCCTCCTCCACCCCGGACGGGAAGCGGTGCGGCGGCCCCGCGTCCTCGCTCTTCCGCCCGACGTGCAGCTCGCGGGCGGCGTGGGCCAGCACCAACGCCAGCAACCCCAGCAGCCCGTAGCCGAGCAACAACACCAGCGACTCGGCGTGCAGCTGCGCGTACGGCAACATCCCGACCCTCCGTCACCAGACCAGCGAGAACCCCACCGTGGCCGCCAGCACCAGCAGGCCCACGCCGAGGAACACCAACAACACGACCGCCTCGCGCGACCAGCGGACCTCCGGCGCCGCCGCAGCCGGCGCGTCGGCCAGCGGCAGGCACGCGGCCCGGTCCGGCTCGCGGAACTGCCGCGCGCGGAACGACCAGACCAACAGCAGCAGCGCCACCGCCACGCCGAACATCGTGAACCCGGCCCAGAAGCGCAGGAAGCTCACGGCGTCCCTCCCCCGCCCGGCGGCGGTCCCGGCACCGGCTCCCGCGGAACCCACGGGGGCGACGGCGGTCCCTCGAACGACGCGTCGATCGCCTGGCCGTCGGTGCCCGCGTCCCGTCCGCCGATGAAGTACAGCGTGAGATAGTTCGAGACGTCCCAGATCTTCTCCGACTCCAGCTCGTGCTTGAAGTACGGCATCGCCGTCCCGGTGATGCCGTTCATGATCTGGTAGTACAGGAGGCCGCCGGAGGCCCCGGCCCGGCGCAGCGTGGTGAAGTTGAGCGGCGGCGGATAGAGGTACGGGTAGGCCGGGCCCTGCCCGTCGCCCACCGGTCCGTGACACCCCAGGCAGAACCCCTGGTACACCCGGGCGCCGCGCGCCAGCGCCGCCTCGTCCGCCGGATACGGGTTGGGAGCGCTGACCCACCCGGCCGGAACGTTGGCGTGCAGCCAGGCCACGTTGGCGTCCGGGCCCCGCCGGAACGCCGCCACCGCCTCGCCCCGCCAACGGCGCTGCCGGGCCATCCGGGCGTCGGCGTCGGTCCCGCCGAGCGACTGGACGTAGCCCACCAGGTCCCCCAGCTCGCCGTCGGTCAGGAACGCGAACGGGGGCATGATCGACTCGGGCCGGACGTAGCGCGGGTTGTCGAAGTGCGCCCAATGCCAGTCGTCGGTGTGCTGGCCGCCGGCCTGCGACAGGTCCGGACCGTTGCGCTCGGAACCGAACAGCTGCGGCTTGTCGAACACGTAGTCGCCCGACTGCGCCAGCCGCTCGGCCGTCGGCCCCCAGTCGACCCGCCGCACGTACTGCGAGTGGCAGTACTGGCACCCCTCGCGGATGTAGACCAGCCGGCCGCGCGCCTCGCCGGAGCTGCGACGGCGGGCGGTGTCGGAAGGCTCGTCGAGCGCCGTGACAACCGGGAGGATCAGCACGATGCCGATGATCACGAACAGGATCGCCAGCGTGCCGAAGACCAGCATCCGGGGGGTCATCTTCACGATGCCACCTCCGACGCCGTCGCCGGCGCGGCCCGCGCCTCGACCGGCACGGCGTCGGCGCTCTCGCCCGGCGCGAACCGCTCGCCGTGGCGGATCGTCATCAGCACGTTCACCAGCTGCAGCACCGCCCCCGCGGTGACCAGCACGCCGAAGGCCCCGCGCAGCACCAGGTAGATCGTCAGCTGCGGCAACACCCGGTAGACCATCTCGCCGTTGAGCCACGCGTGGCCCTGCAGCAGCCCCGCCACGGTCAGCACGAGGAAGAACCCGATCACCCCCAGCAGCATGATCCAGTACTGCAGGTCGGCCAGCTTGCGGCTCCACAGCCGGCGGCCGCAGACCAGCGGCAGGACGTAGTAGATCGTCCCCATGGCGATCATGCCGCCGAAGCCGAACACCGCCAGGTGCGAGTGCGCCACGACCCACTGCGTGAAGTGCGTCACCCGCTGGATCGACGGCAGCGACTGCAGCGGTCCCTGGATGCAGGTCAGCGCGTAGAACACCGTCCCGGCGAACACGAACTTCCCGCCGACGTCGGCGTGGATGCGGCCCCAGCGCTCCTTGAGCGGCAGCCAGACGTTGGCCAGGAACGTGAACACGGGGATCAGCATGCAGAACGAGTCGACGACGCCGAGGACCTTGATCCACAACGGCACCGGCGCCTGCAGCAGGTGGTGCCCGCCTGTGTGCGTGTAGATCGCCAAAATCGACCAGAAGCCGATCAGCGACAGCGTGTGCGACCAGATCGGACGCGCCGTGACCCGCGGGATGACCCAGTAGGCCACCGCGATGGCCAGCGGGGTGATCCACAAGCCGACGGTGTTGTGGCCGAAGAACCACAGCCACAGCGCGTCGGTCGACCCGCCCAGCGCGCCGTCCGCGCTCCAGACCACGTTGCCGAAGGCGTAGACCACGAAGGTCCACAGCACGGCGCCGCAGGCGTACCAGACCGAGACGTACAGCAGCTTCTCCGTCCGCTGCCGCACCGTCATCAGCAGCTCGACGATCAGCAGCGCCAGCCAGGCCAGCACCACGAAGTCCAGCGGTCGCACCAGCTCGGCGTATTCGCGGCCCTGCGTGTACCCGGCCCCCAGCGTGAGCACCGCGGCGACGAGCAGGCCGTTGAAGGCCCAGACCGAGACGTGCCCCAGCCGCTCGGACCACAGCCGGGTGCCCAGCACCTGCGGCACCAGATGGAACACGCCGCCGAGCAGCGCCGCCGGCACCCAGCCGAACAGCATCAGGTTGGTGTGGATCGGCCGCAGCCGCCCGAAGCCGAGCCACGAGATGCTGCCCAGGGCGTCCGGAGCGACGAGTTGGATCGCCCCCAGCAACCCCACCGTCACGGCGACGACCATCCACACCGCGGCCGTGACGAAGTAGCGCCGCGAGGTGCTCCCCGGCTCGTTCGGCAGCAGCCAGCTCAACCGTTCCACTCCCCGCACCTCAGCGGTGGCACGCCACGCAGTCCAGCGGCCCCGGCCGGGACTTGTGGCACCGGATGCAGAACCCCATCAGGAACTCCTCGGGCATCGTCACGCGGTCCTCCGCGCCGATCTCGCCGTGACACTCCGCGCAGTCCAGCTCCTGCCGCAGGTGCATGCGATGCGTGAAATACACGTGGTCGGGCACGTCGAACACCCGAACCCACGGGACCGGCTCGCCCCGCTCGTAGAACTCCCACAACTTGCGGATCTCCGGGTGTTCCACGATCACCGAGCGGTGGCAGAACATGCAGGTCTCGAGCGGCGGCACGCCCGCGTGCGGCCCGCGGTCGACCGCCGAGTGGCAGAACCGGCAGTCGATCTGCTTGTCGGTCACGTGCACGCGGTGGCTGAACGGGATCGGCTGGGCCGGGCCGAGGCCCGCCTCCCCGCCGTAGTAGTAGGCCCACGCGGTCCAGACCACGCTCGCCAGCAGCGCCGACGTCAGCACCAGCGACAGCGCGATGCGGCCGCGCCGCGACAGGCCCGCCTCAGCCACCGTCCGCCTCCTCCGCCCGCTGCGCCGCCGTCACGGCCGGCGACGGCAGCAACGGCACCCGCCGCACCGCCCAGGCCCAGGCCAGCCCCGCCAGCCCCAGGAACCCCAGCGTCACCCCCAACTCCACCGGCCCGAACCAGAAACCGTCCGGCCGCCAGATGCTCGGCGCCACCAGCAGCAGCCGCTCGACCCACACCATCACGACCACCAGCAACGCCACCGTCGCCAGCGCGCGCGCGTCGCGCTTGACCCGCTTGAACAGCAGCGCCACGAACGGCGTCGCGAACAGGAACAGCAGCACCATCGCCGAGACGTTGACCCACGGCTCGGCGCGCATCCGGAGCAGCAGGAACGGGGTCTCCTCGGGCAGGTTGCCGTACCAGATCGTCAGGAACTGCGACCAGAAGAAGTCCAGCGAGAGGAAACAGAACGCGAACAGCAGCTTCCCCAGGTTGTGCAGCACGTCGTCGTCGATCGCCGACTCCAGCCCACCCCAGCGCTCGGCGCGCGCCAGCGACGCCAGCAGCGCCAACACCGCCCAGCCGAGGTACAGATTGACCACGAAGAAGTAGGCGCCGAACAGCGTGCTGATCCAGGTCGTGTCGAGCGCCATCACCTGGTCGACCGCGAGCAGCGTGAAGACCAGGGCGTAGGCCACGATCAGCAGCGGCGAGAGCACCGCGGTCACGCGCCGCGAACGGCGCGCCTCCGCCTCCGCGCCGCGCCAGCCCCGCGTCAGGAACGCCGCCCGGCCGCCGCCGTCCGCGGCGGCCGGGTCGAGGTCCGGGCGCAGCGAATGGTAGACATAGGCCAGCGCCAGCAGGACCAGCCCGAGCAGCGCCGCGCCGTCGCGCACCAGCAGCCCCGTCGGCGCCAGCCACACCTCGCGCGCGTGGTTCAGGGGATGCCCGTGCGAGGCCAGCGTGCCGTGGCCCAGCACGACGCCGGCGTACAGGACCAGGGACAACGGCAGGAAGGCGGCACCGCACTCCCCGAGCCGCCGAACCGCGAAGCCCCAGCGCGAGTCGGTGATGCGGAACACCGCGGACAGCACCACACCGGCGAAGGCCATGCCGGTCCAGAACAGGAAGTTGACGTGGAACGCCTGCCAGGCCCGCAGCGCCAGGCCGAAGCCCAGCGCCGCCCCGAAGACGGCCGCCCCGACCGCCACGCAGGCGGCGAGCAGCAGCCGTCCCCGGCGCCAGCCGAGGCGCCCGGCCTCACGCCCGGAGGACATCTTCCGCTCCATGCTCGGCGAGAATCCTCGCCAGCAACTCCACCGCCTCGGGGTTGCACGACACCGCCACCCCGTAGCGATCCTCGCTCAGCCGCGCGTCCCACAGCGGCGGCTCCCTGCGCCGGGGCAGCCGGGCGCCCAGCAGCAACCCGACCAGGGTCCCCAGCCCGCCCAGCAGCACCGTCAGCTCGAACGAGATCACCACGTACGGGATCACCGCCGCCGGCGGCTTTCCGCCGACGATCAGGTTGTAGATCAGCGACGTCAGCACGGTCAGCGCCAGCCCCGCGGCGAAGCCGGTCAGACCGCCCAGCAGCGTGAACCAGCGCACCTTGGGCCGCCGCGGCAGCGCCGCGAGGATCGCCTCGTCGGGCACCGGCGAGAACGCCTCGACGAACCCGAACCCGCGCTCCCGCAACTCGACCAGCGCCGCCGCCGCGTCGACCGGCCGCTCGTAGACCGCCAGCAGGTGCCGCGTCGGCGTCATCGGCGGTCCTCCGACGCGGGCGCGGCGGGGGCGTGCAGCCCCTCGCGCACCTCGGTGATCGAGATCCAGGGCAGCGTCCGCAGGAACAGCAGGAACCACATGAAGAACCAGCCGAAGCTGCCGATCATGATCGTGGTGTCGGTCCAGTGCAGGTCGAGGTTCGACGACCAGGTGTGCGGCAGGTAGTCGTGGGACAGCGAGGTGACGATGATCACGAACCGCTCGAACCACATCCCGACGTTGATCAGGATCGAGATCACGAACAGCGCCCACAGGCTGGTGCGGACCCGCTTCCAGAAGAACGCCAGCGGGATCAGGGCGTTGCAGCAGACCATGATCCAGTACGTCACGGCGTAGTCGCCCGTGGCGCGGTAGACGAACACGTCCAGCTCGGCCTGGTTCCCCGAGTACCAGGCCAGGAAGAACTCCATCCCGTAGGCGTAGCCGACGATCAGCCCGGTGAGGATGATCACCTTGGCCATGTTCTCGAGGTGCCGGAGCGTGATCAGCTCCTCGACCTTGAGGATCCGCCGCAGCGGGATCATCAGCGTCAGCACCATCGCGAACCCGGAGTGGATCGCGCCGGCGACGAAGTACGGCGCGAAGATCGTGGTGTGCCAGCCCGGGACCACCGACATCGCGAAGTCCCAGGAGACGACCGAGTGCACGCTGATCACCAGCGGGGTGGCCAGCCCGGCGAACAGCACGTAGGCCTGCAGCCAGTTGCTCCACTGGCGGTCCGACCCGCGCCAGCCGAAGGACAGCACGTTGTACAGCCGCTTGCGCCAGCCGGTGGCCCGGTCCCGCACCACCGCCAGGTCGGGGATCATCCCGACGAAGAAGAAGATCGCACTGATCGTCAGGTAGGTCGAGATCGCGAACACGTCCCAGACCAGCGGCGACTTGAAGTTCGGCCACAGCTCCCGCTGGTTCGGGTACGGCAGCATGTAGTACACGCGCCACAGCCGCCCGAGGTGGATCAACGGGAACAGACCCGCCGTCAACACGGCGAACACCGTCATCCCCTCGGCCGCCCGGAAGATCGAC
>CAZMRP010000247.1:0-7318 GCA_964568275.1 uncultured Myxococcales bacterium | reverse complement strand
CCCGGCGTCCGGGGCGTCGGGCGTCGCGCCGTCGTCCCCGGACCCCGTCGGCTCGCACGCGAGTCCCGCGGCGAGCGTCGCGAGCAGCGCGGCCACGGTCGCAACACGCGTTTCCAGCGGTCCGTTCCTGCGGTCCAATCGCGGTCCTCCCGTCTCCCCCCGGAGCCCGTCGGTCGTCGACGTCGGCTGTCGTCCGCCGCGATCCGCAGGTTGTCGCGGCCCTCGGTTCCCGTCAAGGTCGTGCGCCTTCGCGCGCCTTCGCCGTCGCCCTACCCGCGGAGCCGCCGGCGCTCGCGACCGCGGGCCCCGAAGGGCGGGCACCAGACCTTGCGGGCCGAGCCGTCGGCTCGGCGAATCAGGGCGGCGGCGGGAAGCAGCCGAAGTCCTCGCACCCGGGGTTGAGCTCGCAGCAGGGGTTGCGGCAGTAGTTGCAGCCGATCATCATTCCGCACTCGACGCAGCAGGCCAGTCCCGGCCGGCAGCTCGACCCTTCCAGCCCCCAACCGCTGCACTCCTCGCCCTCGCCGCCGAAGAAGCAGGCGGCGTCGGGCACGCAGCCCCGCTCGCGGTCGAAGTTGGCGCCGCCGCCGCAGTCGCAGCCGGGCGCGAAGCACGGTTCCAGCGAGTTCGGTCGTCCGCAATGGTAGTCGCCGCAGGAGCACCCCGTGTCTCCGGGCTCGCAGTCGTGCCAGGTCCCGCCCGTGGAGGTGCAGAGGTCGGCGCCCCACGCGGCGGCGCAGGTCTCGTCGTAGCGGCAGCCCAGGCCCTCGACGAAGTTGCGGGCGGGCCCGCAGTCGCACGAGTCGAGGCAGGCATCGCAGTCGCCGGGGCGACCGCAATCGAAGCCGCAGTAGCATTCGGCGGCCGGGTGCCAGCTCCCGCGGGTCGCGACGCACAGCTCGCGCGCCCCGCACGACGCGTCGGGGGCGCAACCCACCTCCGGGCGGAAGGTCTGCCCGATCGGGCACAGGCAGTCGGCGTAGGGCGCGTAGCACAGGGCCTCCTGCGGGCCGCCGCAGACGAAGCCGCAGCCGCCGAACTCCGCGGGGAACCAGCTTCCGCCGCCGGCGCGGCACAGGCCCGCCGGGCACTCGGCGTGGAACGCCTCGCACTCCGCGGCGGACCGGAAGGGCAGGTCGCAGCCGGCGCCGTGGCAGCCGCAGCCCCGCAGCTCGAAGCACTCGTGGCCGTCCCAGAACGCGCCGAGGAACATCTCCGCCGTGCAGTCGATGCACAGGTCGTCCGCCACGGCCTGCGGTTCGCAGTCGTTGGCATAGCAGTGCCGTCGCGCCGCGACGCACGCCTCGATGGTGTCGTACAGCGCTCCGCAATCGGCGCCCTCGCAGCTGCATCCGGACCCGAGCGGCACGCAATTGGAGCCGTCCCACCGCACGCCCGGCAGGACCATCGCGCACGGACCCTCGGGCCGCGCGTCCTGCGGCAGGCAGTCGCCCGCGGCGTCCTCGCGCGGGATGTCGCTCGGCCCGTCGGTGTCGGCGGGCAGATCGGCGGACGCCTCGTCGCCGGGCGCGTCGGTCTCCGCAGCGTCGGCCGCGTGCTCGGCGCCGGAGTCGGCGGCGTCGCCTTCGAGGGTCGTGCTGCCGTAGCAGCCGAGCAGGGCCAGGGCGGCGGACGCGAGGGGCAGGCAGCGCGGCATCGTTCACCTCCGGTGGGCCCATCATGCAACCTTCGTTCCCGTTCGTCACGTCCGCGGTCGGGGGCGCAACCCGCGGGAATTGCCGGAGCACGGACGCCACGACCCCTCCCGTCGAGCGGCGTGCGTGCCCGGCGGCCGGCATGATGCGGCACAACGTTGGCGGCTACTCGTAGACCTTCTCGTCCTCGGCGAACGCCTCCTCGGCGTCGGTCTCGTAGTCGCGGGCGCCCGGCGCGGTCCCCTGCTGCCCGGCTTCCCGGTACCACTCGTGGGCGACGATCATCGACATCACCTCGCTCGTTCCGGTCCAGATCGTCGCCAGCCGGACGTCGCGGAAGATCCGCTCCAGGGGGAAGACGTTCGTGTAACCGATCCCCCCGACGACCTGCATCGAGTTGTGGACCACCTTCTGGCACGCCTCGGTGATGAAGCGCTTCGACTCGGAGATCAGGCGACGCGCGCGGTCCGTGGGCACTCCGGCATCGATGGCGCGGCAGGTCGTGTAGCCGAGGGAGCGCGCGGCGTCGAGCAGCATCGCCGCCTCGGCCACCTGGAACGAGACCCCCTGGAAGGAGTTGATCGTCCTGCCGAACGCCTTGCGGCGCGCGGTGTAGCGGGTGGCGATGTCGAGCGCGACGCGGGCGGAGCCGAGCGTCATGATCGCGGTGCCGAGGCGTTCCGGGACCATCATCGTGTTGAAGATCTCGTCCCCGCCGTGGACCCGGCCGACGACGTTGGCCTTCGGCACCTTCACGTCGCGGAAGACCACGCGCGCCGTGCCGCCGCCGCGGCCGCCCATCAGGCGGTAGAGGTACTTCGTCTCGACGCCGGGCCCGCGGTCGACCAGGAACGCCGTGATCGCGTGCTGGGGCTTCGCGGCGGGGTCGAAGTTCGTCCGGGCGTAGAGCAGGAAGTAGTCCGCGCCGTGGCCGCCCACGATGAACCGCTTCTGGCCGTTGAGCAGGAAATGGTCCCCGCGGTCCTCGGCCCGGGACGTGGCGCCGAAGAAGTCCGAGCCGCCCCGCGGTTCCGTCAACCCCTCCGCCGCGAACAGCTCCCCCCGCAGCAGCGGCCTGACGTACCGCTCCTTCTGCTCGTCCGTCCCGTGCCGGAGGATCGCGTCGCAGACCAGCTCCGCACCGACGCCGAAGACGCACGCCAGCTCGTAGGACAGCGTGCCGATCTCCTCCAGCACCATCCCCGTCGTGACCCAGTCCAGGCCGCGGCCGCCCCATTCCTTCGGGTAGCGACACCCCAGCAGGTTGCGGCGCCCCGCCTCCTGGAGGAACTCCTTGGGGAACTTCACCTCGTCCTTGTCCATGTCGAGGATCAGCTGCCTGGGCACCCAGCGGACGAACTCGCGCACCTCCTCGCGGAACGCGAGCTGCTCCCGGGTCAGGATGAAGTCGAACATGCCGTCCTCCCCGTGCCGCGGCCACCGGTCGCGAAGCCCGTCGTCGCGTCCCCGCGGCGTTCCGCGCCGCGCCGCCGTCCGACATCTAACGTAGGTTCCGCGACGCGGCAAGCCGCGGCCGCAGCCCGCGTCAGCAGCCCGGAGGCCCGCCGGAGCGACCGGAGCGGCCGCGGGGAAGGGAATCGTCGGGACGCTACGGCGGGTCTCCGGAGGGCGACGGGGGAGCCGCGGGTCGTGCCTCGGCGGCCGGCGGGCCGACCGGAGCGGCCGCGAGCTGCGCCTCGGCGGCCGCCAGGCGAACGGCCGAGCGGTGGGCGGCCTCTTCGTAGTAGGCCAGGAAGCGCGTCGGCTCCACCGCCCGCGGGTAGTCGCCCAGGTTGCGCGCCCAACGGTAGCCGATCGGCTGGTAGTACAGGGCGGCGCGGACCACGACGTTCCCGACGCCATCCGGCAGGGTCAGCCGGTACTCGACCGTGTCGCCGCCGGCGGTGAAGTCCTCGTCCGCGGCGGCGGCGCCGGCCACGGCGATGTCGGGGCCGGCCGCGGCCTTGTCGAAACCCTCGGGGAGCAGCCGGTTGTCCTTCAGGTACCGGGTGGCGGTCAGCAGGCCCGTCGTGACCCGGCCGTCCGGGTCGCCGAGAATCGGCTCGTAGATCTGCACCTGGTCCGCGCTCTCGATCACCGCGTGGTGCGGCTCGTAGCGGGCGGCGTCGGCGTCGTTGTCGTTGCCGGCGATGGAGCCGTCCGGCTGCAGCGCGCCCGACTCGAACAGCCCGCGGCCGCCGCCGTCCTCGACCGCCAAGTGCAGCCAGACCCGCCGCGAGGGATAGGCGCTCGGCAGCTTGTGGCCGGCCAGGTTGCCCACGGTCGCCCGGACCCGCAGCAGGCCGTCGCTCCACTCCGCGGCCAGCGCGAGACTCGCGGTGCTCTCCCGCAGGTTCACCAGGGTCCGTTCGGCCGTCGCCTCCAGCTCCGCGGGCTGGGCGGTCACTCCCAGCTCGGCCCGGTGGGCGTTGAGCAGGCGGGGGATGAAGAAGTTGCCGCCCCGGAACACGTGCGCCAGGACCCCCTCGCGGTACTCCCCGAGGACGCTGGAGATGAGCGTCGGGCCGTCGACGGGCTTCATGTGGCAGTCGCGACAGCCGGTGGTCGCCGGATACCGGCTGTGCTGCCACTCCAGGTACGGCACCTGCTCCGGGAACTCGGCCAAGACCTCGCCGCCGGGGCCCAGCGAGTGGGTGAACAGCGTGTGGCAGCTGCCGCACAGGGCGGAGTCGCGGAGCTGGTCCGCCTCCTGCGGCACGAACAGCGCGGCCGAGCTCATCACCCGCGCGTGGCCGTCGGTCACCTCGAACGGACCGAAGATCTTCCGCTCGCCCCACGCGGTCCGCTCATCGATCGCGAACCGCCCGACCAGGCTCTCGCGGCTGTCGAGGCCGTCGGGCAGGATCTGGTGGCACAGGGTGCAGGAGACGCCGTCGCCGGCCAGCGCGGCCAGCGGTGTCGGGCTCCGGCCGACGGGCAGGTTCGCGAACACCTCGCCCCGGCCGCCGCCGGCGTGGGCGGTGTAGCGGGCCATCGGCATGTGGCAGATCGAGCACTCGGCCTCGATGTCCGCCGCCGCGTCGGGGTGGTCCAGGGTCTCGCGCCGGACCGTCCCCTGCCAGTAGGGGTCGCGGGCCGCGTTGGCCATCATGCTGGAGCGCCAGTCGGTCCCGATGGAGACGTCCGCGCCGGACGCGCCGGCGAGGCCGTTGTGGCAGGCCAGGCAGTTGTCGGCCGTGTCGAACAACGGCGCCGTGGGGCCGTCCGCGGGCGGCTCGCCCGCCGCGACCCGCCAGACGAGCAGCGACAGGCCGCCGAAGACCGCCAGCGCCGTCACCGAATTCCGCCGAGAAGTCCGCATGGCTACCACCCATCTCCCAGGCCGCCGTCGAACCACTCCCAGAGGAGGTAGGCCCAGACGCCGATCGTCCGGCCGTGGCCCGGCTCCAGGGGAATGCGCGTGGCCAGACCGAGCATGATGTGCTGACGGGTGTTGAGTGAGATCTGGATCTGCGGTGCGAGGTCCCAATGGGCCGAAGCGCCCTCCTCGATGTCGATGTTGCCGAGCACCTCGAGCATCGGCGACCAGGAGCGGCCGAACAGACCCTGGGTGAACGTGTAGCCGTAGGCCGCCCGCCAGAAGGCTTCGGTCCCGGGATCGTTCTCCGCCGGCACCTCCATGCCGAGTTGCAGGTGCAGGAAGCCGGCCGGCCCGAGGCTCTGACCGAAGGCCAGGGACGGCTCGAAGACGAACACCCCCTTCCCCAGGCCCCGGTCCGCGTCGCCCGTGGGCGTGATGATCTCCGCGATGCCGCTGAGGATGCTGCCGGTGGACTCGGCTGCCAGGAACACGTGCTTGAGCCCCAGCGCGATGTCCCCGATGCCGCCGGTCCACCCCCCGCTGTCCGGTTCGCCGGGCGCCGGCGCCAGGTCCAGGCCCGCGAACGGGACGATCACCTCGAACTGGCTCCGGGCCCCGAAGCGGGTCTCGTAGAGCAGCTCGGCGTCGATGGCGTACGGTTCCTGGACGGCGGCGCCGAAGGTGAAGACGAACTCGTCCTCCACGAAGGCCTTCTCCGTGAACATCGGTCGGGCCTGGTTCAGGTTGCCCGAGGGCCAGAGGTCCTCCTCGCAGAAGGTGCGGACGTGCTCCACGGCCCGCTCGATCTGGTCCGCCGACAGCGCCTCGCCGAAGGCCGGCATCCGATGGTCGAAGCCCCGCACCGGCCCGCCCTGGTGGGCGACGGCGAACCAGTCCGCATCCGGCTCCCGGGTGGCGAACGTGCACTCGGTGAAGTCCGGCAGTTCGGCGTCGAAGCCCACCCGCTCCCGCGACCTGCCGCGGCCGTCGTCGCCGTGGCATGACGAGCAGGCGGCCGAGTAGACGGCCAGCGGCGTGTCGAGCGGGGGTTGTTCCCCCTCGGTCGCGGCCCAACTGCCCAGCGCAAAGGTCAGGGCGGCCAGGACGACGGCTCCGGCCAGCAGGGTGTTTCGCATTCGATGATGTCCCTTCCCGTCTGTCTTGGTCGACGGAAGATACCACGGTCCACCGGGTCATCGACAACCGGGAACCGCCGCGTCCTCGCCGAGCGGGATCCGGGCCCGGACGCGAGCGGGGCGGCGAGATGCCGCGCGCCGCGTGGACCCGCCGGCGCGCCTCGACCGCGTTCGCCGCGGACCGGGTCGAGACCACGTCGTACCCGTGCTCGAAGCACGACTGGATCGCCGCGACCGAGAGCGGCGTCGGTCCAGCAGGAACGGAGTACTCCCCGTCCCCGCGTTCCCGGGAGATTGTGGAGCTTTCGCGACACTGTTGCGCGGGAGGCTTCGGACCCGCGCCGTGCGCCGCCGGCGGAAGGCGGAAAGCGGGCGTAACGACTCGCGTCGGGAACTGGCACGACGCCTGCTTCCATCCGGTCCCGTTCGAGTGGTCCGAGGAACCGGGTCGATCAGGAGCCGCGAGGGTTTTGGAAGCCGGCGCACCTCGCCGCGCCGGAGCGCCGGACGTGCCGTCGCCGGAGACGGCGCGCCGCGGCGGAGGGAGAGGGCGATGCGTCAGCAGTGGTCCGGTTCGCAGCGTGGACGGGTCGGCGCGGGCCCGGTGACGGCCGTCGCCCTGCTCGCCGCCACGTGGGCGGTGCCCGCGGCGGCCGAACGGTTCGAAGGTACCATCCTGCAGATCGAGCACAACGAGGTGCTGGTCGACCTGGGCCGGGTGGACGGAGTGACGCCCGGCACCACGGTGCGGCTGTACCGCCGCATCGTCGTGGAGCATCCGGTGACGCACCGGCGGCTCGAGGATCGCTTCCCGCTCGGGGACGAGGAGCTGGCGCAGGTCGCGGAGCGGATGTCGATCATCGTGCTGGACGCCGTGCTGGACCATCCCCCGAAGGTCGGCGACACGGTGGTCGTGACGGGCACGGAGCAGCCCGGGGTCGAGCCGGAGCCGATCGACGCGGCGAGCTGTCCGGCCTGTCCCGCCGCCCAATGTCCCGTCTCGACTGCGGCCTGCGAGCTGGCCCCGGAGTTGCGGACCCTGCTGACGACCTTCGGTGAGACCCTGGGCCGGCCGCTCGAACAGCGGATCGCAATCTGGGAACGCTACCTGGGCGAGCATCCGGACGCGTCGTGGGCGGGCGCCGTCGCGGCCGACGCGGAAGCTCTGCGCAACGCCCTGCGCGCCCTGCGCAGCGGCGCGGCGG
>CAZMRP010000246.1:0-7337 GCA_964568275.1 uncultured Myxococcales bacterium | reverse complement strand
ATCGAGGTCGGCGGCGACCTGACGATGCGCGACGGCGGCTCGTTCCACGGCGCCCTCGTCGGCTGGTACCGCCGCTCGGGGCGGTGGTCCGGGATGGTGGGCGAGGTGTTCCGCCGTCACGGTCTTCCCGAAGACCTGCTGTGGGTCGCCGCGATCGAGTCGAGCTTCACGCCGACGGAGCGTTCGTCGGCGGGCGCGGTGGGGCTGTGGCAGTTCATGCCGGCCGGTGGCCGGATCTACGGTCTGCGCCAGTCCCGCTGGATCGACGAACGGCGCAATCCGGAGCGCTCGACGGAGGCGGCGGCGCTGTACTTCGCGGACCTGTACCGACGCTTCAAGTCCTGGGACCTGGCGCTCGCCGGCTACAACATGGGCTGGGCCGGGCTGGAGAAGGCGATCGTCAAGCACGGCACGAACGACTACTGGACGCTGGTCGAGACCGAGAATGCGCTGCCGTTCGGCACGACGATCTACGTGGCCAAGGCGCTGGCCGTGGCCATCGCGTCCCGCAACCCGGACCGCTTCGGGCTGACCGACGTGGCGCTCGACCCGCCGGAGCCGTACGACCTGGTGGAGGTTCGCGGCGTGGAGCGTGTCGCGGCGCTGGCCCGCGCGGCGCGAGTCACGCCGGAGGCGTTCAAGCGGCTCAACCCGGAGCTGCTGCGCGACCGGACGCCGCCCGGCGAGGAGCGCTGGCTCGTCCGGGTCCCGGCCGGCGCCGAGGAAGGGTTCGTGCAGCGGCTGGCGGCGGCGCGCGAGCAGGACCAGGCCCGCGCGTACACGGTGCGCTTCGGCGAGACGCTGCCCGACGTCGCCTACCGGTTCCGCACGACGACCGCGCGGCTGCGGCAGCTGAACGGCCTCGGCGAGCGCGACGGCGTGCGGGGCGGCGAGGTGATCGACGTCCCCGACGTGGAGCCTCGCGACCTGGCGCCTGCCGACCCCAAGCCGCTGGTGGTGGTGCCGGCCGAGACCTTCGTCTACCCCGGTCGCGAGCGGCTGTTCTACCGCACGCTGGCCGGCGACACGCTCGAGACGATCGCCGAGGCGTTCGGCGTGACGCCGACGGACCTCGTGACCTGGAACACCGTCGACCCCGAGGCGTACCTCGCCCCGGGGCTGGTGCTGCAGCTGTTCGTCGAGCCGTCGCTCGACCGGGCCACCGTGCTGGTGCTCGGCGAGGGCGAGGTGCTCGCGTTCACCGCCGGGTCGACGGAGCTGTTCGAGCATCTCGCGCGACAGGAGGGGCGCGAGCGGGTCGTCTACGTCGTGCGCGAGGGGGACACGCTGGAGTCGATCGCGCGGCGCTTCGGCACGACCGGCACGTCGCTGTCGCGGGTCAACCATTTCGGCCGCAACACGGCGCTGTCGGCCGGCGACGAGGTGGTCGTCTGGTCCGCGCCGGAGGAGGCCGCGGCGTACCTGCGCGAGGTCGGCCGGGCGGCGGGCACGGGGCGCCCCGAAGGCCGCCCGGAGCTGCCGATCGTCGAGCCGGAGCCCGACGAGGCGCCGGAGGACTTCACCGCGCCGCTCGGGGACGGAATCGACGCCGCCGCGGAGCCGGGCGAGCCGTTGACGATCGCCGCGGAGCCGCCCGCGGTGCCTGCGCCCGGACCGCCGACGGCGGCGGAAGCCCCGGCTCCGAACGGGGAGGGCGGCGCGGAAGTGCCCGCCCCGGACGCCGATGGTCCGCCGGCCCTCCCGGTGGTAGCCTCGAACACGCCATGAGCGCCGTCGCCGCCGATGCTCCCCGCCTGCTGGTCGTCGACGACGAGGAGGGGATCCGCACGACGCTCGAGGTGCTGTTCCGGCGGGCGGGGTACCGGGTGACGATGGCCGCGGACGGCACCCAGGCCGCGGCGGCGATCCGCGACGAGGAGCCGTTCGACCTCGTGGTGACCGACCTGATGATGCCGGGGCTCGACGGCCTCGAGGTGCTGCGCCGCGCCAAGGAGCGTTCGGCCGAGACCCAGGTGCTGGTGATCACAGCCCACGCCACGGTGGAGAAGGCAATCGCCGCGATGCGCTCGGGCGCCTACGACTTCGTGCAGAAGCCGTACTCGCTCGAGGAGCTGAAGGTACTGACGGAGAAGGCGCTGGAGAAGCGCCGGCTGCTCGGCGAGAACCTGCAGCTCCGCGCGCGGGTCGCCGGGCGCCACACCTTCGGCGAGATCGTCGGGCGGTCGGAGCGGATGGCGGACGTGATCGCGCTCTGTCGGCGGGCCGCGCAGATCCCGACCAACGTGCTGGTCACCGGCGAGAGCGGGACGGGCAAGGAGCTGGTGGCGCGGCCGATCCACCACGAGGGGTCGCGGGCCGGGAAGCCGTTCGTGGTCGTCGACTGCGGCGCGATTCCCGAGACGCTGATCGAATCCGAGTTGTTCGGGCACACGAAGGGGGCGTACACCGGCGCCGTCTCTGCGCAGCCGGGGCTGTTCCGCTCGGCCGACGGCGGCACGGTGTTCCTCGACGAGGTGGCCGAGCTGCCGATGCCGCTGCAGGTCAAGCTGCTGCGCGTGCTGCAGGAACGGGTCGTCAAGCCGGTGGGCGGCGTCGACGAGATCTCGGTGGACGTGCGGGTGATCGCCGCGACCAACCGGGACCTCGAGGCCGAGGTGCAGGGGGGGCGGTTCCGCGAGGACCTGTTCTACCGGCTCAACGTGCTGCGGATCGAGCTGCCGCCGCTGCGCGAGCGGGTGGCGGACATCGAGCCGCTCGCGCGCCACTTCCTGCGCAAGTACAACGAGCAGCTCGGACGGTCGATCCGCGGCTTCGGCCCGGCGGCCGTGCAGGCGTTGCTGGTCCACGAGTATCCCGGCAACGTGCGCGAGTTGGCGAACGCGATCGAGCGGGCCGTGGCGTTGACCGACGGCGAACTGGTCGAGGTCGCCGCGGTGCGGCTCGGGCGGCCGACGGGTACCAGTTGTCCCGGCGAGCCGCCGCTGCCGGCGCGCGCTCCCGGCCAGTCGCTGGACGAGTACCTCGACGGGGTCGAGCGGCGGGCGCTGCTGCAGGCCATCCTGGAGGTCGGTTCGAAGCAGCGGGACCTGGCGCACTACCTGGGGATCACCGAGCGGTCGTTGCGCTATCGGCTGGGGAAGCACCGCGTGGTGGAGGTGGAGCCGTTGGGGGAGGAACCGCCGAAAATCGGCGGTCGTGGCTGACGAATTTTGTCGATCGTCGCGGCGCCCGGTGCCGCGGCGGCCGTAACGTCCCGGGATCGTTCACGGTCGGAACAGGCGCGCAACTGGCGCGCCGCTTGCAAAAGGGAGGACGCGATGAGCCGCAGCACGTCCAGGGGTTTCACGCTGATCGAACTGATGATCGTCGTGGTGATCCTAGGTGTGCTGGCGGCGATCGCCGTCCCGAGCTTCATGCAGCCGTTCCAGTACTCGAAGACCAGCGAGGTCCATGCGCTGCTGCGGGACATCGGGGCCAAGCAGGAGGCGTACAAGGCCGAGTTCGGCACGTACCTGAACGTGTCGGGTTCGATGGCCTTCGCGAATCGCCGGCCGGCGGCGGCGCCGCGCAACGACTTCGGTTGGGTCGACTGGCTCCCCGTCGCCGGGGACCCGATCGACGCGGCCTGGAACCAGCTCGGCTTCCGTCCACAGAGCGCCGTGCGGTTCGGCTACGTCGTCGTTGCGGGCCTGCCGGGTGTCGTGGGCACCGGGGTGCCCGCGGGCCTGGCGAACACGAACGACCACTGGTGGGCCGCCGTTGCGTACGGGAATCTCAACGCCAGCAGCGCAACCGGTCTGGCGGACACGACGCAATACTATCTGTCGAGTTCACAGAACATTCTCGGAGTGGTGAACGAGGGCAACTAGGTGTACCGGGGCGGGGAAGAGCGGGCCCGGCCGGGACGGTCCGGAGCCCCCGGAAGAAGGAGGAAGAGAAATGAAGGGCAAGAAGGGGTTCACGCTGGTCGAGCTGATGATCGTCGTGGTCATCCTCGGCATCCTGGCCGCTATCGCCATCCCGCTGTACATGAAGTTCGTGCAGCAGTCGAAGACGGGTGAGGCGCAGGGCAATCTGGGCAAGATCGCCCAGTTGGTCGAGGAGTACTACGCGAAGTCGGGCACGCAGACCGACGACGGGACCATCGTGGTGGGCGCAACGACCACCCTGATCTCGAAGTTCCCCAACACCACGCGGACCGGTGCCGCGACCTGCGCCGCCACGCCCGCCGTGAACGATGAGTCGGTGCCGCGGGACTCGGGCGACATCGTCAAGGGCTCCTATCAGCCGGACATCAACGAATGGAAGTGCGTCACGCCCGGCACGGCTGCGTGCCCGGCCGCGGACGTAACGGCCTGGGCCCAGATGCACTTCGAGCTCTCCTCGCCGATCCGCTACGTCTACTGCTACGCCGCCCTCACCGGGGACACCGGCACGCAGACGTTCCAGGTGATCGCGTCGGGTGACCTCGACGGGGACGCCCAGTGGTCGCGGTTCACTCGTGCGGGGCAGACGGCGGCGGACGGGTCGATCCAGATCGGTCCGCTGGCGGTCACAAACGAGGACGAGTAGTCTCGGCCATCGATGATCGTTGGGCCCCGAGTCGTTCCCCCGAGGAGCAATTCCGGCGCCGGCTGCCTCGAGGCGGATGGGACAGTCAAGTGCTGTGGGCGGGTGACGACGACATGCGAGTTTCACGTTCCGGCTTCACCCTGGTCGAGTTGATGATCGTCGTGGTCATCCTCGGCATCCTGGCCGCCATTGCCATCCCGCTGTACATGAAGTTCGTCCAGCAGTCGAAGACCGGCGAAGCTCAGGGCAACTTGGCGAAGATCGCCTCGCTGGCCGAACAGCACTACGCCAAGAGTGCGAGCCAGACCGGGGATTCCACTGTCCACCCAGGAACCGCGAGAGTGTTGAGCGCGAAGGTCCCGAACACCGCACGAACGTCGTCCGCCAGCTGCGCCGACAGCCCGGCCGTCAACGACGAGTCGGTGCCCCGGGATTCCACGCTCGTCGTGAAGGCGTCCTACCAGCCCGCCATCAACGAGTGGCCCTGCGTGACGACCGGCGCGGGGATCTGCGCGCCGGCCGACGAGACCGCCTGGTCGCAGATGAAGTTCGAAATCTCCTCCCCGATCCGCTACGTGTACTGCTACGAGGCCAACGTCCCGGATGACGGACTCCAGACGTTCATGGTCGTCGCCTCCGGCGATCTCGACGGCGACAGCGCCTGGTCGCGTTTCGAGCGGCGTGGCGAGGTTTCGGCGGACGACGGGGCGATCCGGGTGGGTCCGCTCGGCGTCACCGACGAGGACGAGTAGCCCGATCCACTGGACCCGACCCCCCGTTCGCCACTATCGTTGCTCCGTAGCAATGCTCGACCGCATCAACGAACGGCTGAGCCCTCCAACCCGCCGAGTCCTGCGGGCGGTCGCGTTGCTCGCCGCGCTGTTCTTCCTCGGCCTCGCCGCCGCCTGGGCGCGCTTGGAGTTGCGGCTGCAGAACATCGGGTCGCCGCCGCCCTCCGACGTCTTCGTCTTGCCGGCGCCCGGTGCCGCGCGGATGCTCGCCGCCGGCTACACCGAGGCGGCCGCGGACGCCGTCTGGGCCCGGTCGCTCGTCTACCACGGCGAGAAGTTCTCGAAGAAGCTCGACTCGAAGAACCTCCACGCCTACCTCGACGCGCTGACCAGTCTCGACCCGATGTTCCGCTCCCCCTACGCCTGGAGCGGCTACGCCGTGGTGTTCGCCCACTGGAGCGGCGTGCCGCAACCCGCCGACCTCGACTACGCCGTTCGGTTGCTGCGCCTCGGCCTGGACCGCTTTCCCGATGACCCCGAGCTGCACGGCATCCTCGGCTACCAGCTCTACTACGAGCTTCCCCGCTGGGTGAAGGACCCGGAGGTCGTGCTGAAGGCCAAGGTCGAAGGTGCCGAGCACCTGCGCCGCCAGGCGCAACTCGGCGGCGGTCCCCCGTGGCTCGTGCTGTCCGCCGCGACCGCCCTGGAGAAGCTCAACCTCGACGACCTCGCCGCCCGTCACCTGGAGCAGTCGGCGCAATCGGTGGTCGACCCCGAACTGCGCGCCCAGGTGCTGGCGCGCCTGGCTCGCCTGCGCAGCTCCGTCGACCTCGACTCGATGCGCGTGGCCGCCGACACCCTGTTCGGCGTCGCACGAAAGCGGCTGCCCTGGGTCCCCGGCAACCAGTTCCTGATGCTCAACAGCCCGGAGGCCCAGGCGCGGATGGCCGAGGGGTTCCTCCCGGCGCCCTTCGTCGAAGATGCTCCGTAGACGCCGGCGATCCAGGTTCCCCGGCCCACCACCGCGCGAGAGGGATGGAACGCGCACGGAAGGCGCGGTCGGACAGGGCAGGGCGGATGGGGCGCAGCAGGGCGGCTCGGAAGGCGCGGTCCGATGGGGCAGGGCGGATGGGGCGCAGCAGGGCGGCTCGGAAGGCGCGGTCGGATAGGGCAGGGCGGGTTCGCTCGGGCCGGTCGCTCAGCGCAGCTGGTCCTGCGTGCGGCGGATCATCGTCGTGCGGCCCGCCTGGATGATCACCATCTCGGTGTGGCGGATCCCCGCTTCCTGGTTGAGCAGCGTCAGCTGGTAGCGCCCCGGCGACAGCTCGTGGTTCAAGAGCGGCGTCTGCTTCACCCGCCGCCCGTTGACGTAGACCATCGTCCACGGCTGCGTGATCACCGTCAGCTTGCCCCCACCACCCGGCGGCGGCGGCGGCGGACGCACCGTGCCGCCCGACTCGCGCGGCAGCTCCGGCGCCAACGCCAACGTCGACCGGCCCTCCTCGAACGTCAACGCCTGCTCGAACGACCGGTAGCCGTTCTTCGAGACCTTGATCCGGTAGCTCTGCGACCGGTCGACCAGCACCCGCACCGGGTCGGTCCCCGTCTCGCCGATCTCCGTCGGGTCCTCCGACCCGCGCGCCAGCAGCACCCGCGCGCTGCGCGGGCTCGAGGTCACCTCGAGCGCCACCAGCAGCGGGACCGGAATCGGCTGCGCCTGCGTCGGGTCCTCGGGCACCGTGAACGCCGGCAGCTCGAAGTCCGGGAAACCCTCCTTGCGCACCACCAGCGTGTGCGGCCCCGGCAGCAGCGCCACGTACGACGCGCTGCCCTCCACCTGGATCGTCAGCCCCTGGAACGTCGGCGTCGACGACCCCGCGGGCGTCACCTTCTCGTACAACGCGGCGCCCTCGAGCAGCGTGCCCTGGAGCGCCAGGCGCACCGGCGCCGTGACGAACGCGTCGGCCGTGATCTCCAGGTCGCTCGTCGCGGACGTGATCTTCCAGCTCGGGCAGCCGCCCTCGGCCGGCTCCTTGCACTGCTTGCCGGGCCACTCCACGCCGAGCACCACCG
>CAZMRP010000245.1:0-7380 GCA_964568275.1 uncultured Myxococcales bacterium | reverse complement strand
GTCGCCGATGCTGGCCGGCGCGAACACCCGCATGCCCTTGGTGACTGGTGATGCGTTTCGTTGGTCTTGCCGGTCCTCGAGCCATTGGTGCCAGGCGGCGCGTTCGGTTCGGTGGCGTTGGAGTCGTTCTTCTCGGGTTTGGTCGAGGTGGTGTTGTGCTGCGATGTCGTCGAGGGTGACGTTGCCGGCCGCTACCGCGCCCCGGCCCGTTGTGGTGAGGAGGCCGGCTATTTCGAGGTCGGTGATCATTTTGTCGCCGGTGGCGCGGGGAACGGCGGCTACTCGGTGCGCTCGGCGGTGAACGGGAAGACGAACGTGCAGCCGATGGTCATCATCTGGTTCCAGGCCAGGAAGCGGTCGTTCTCGTCGATCCGGCGGTCGAGGATCACCTCGGACTCGCCGTACTGGTCGGTCCCCGACTGGTTCCAGGTGAACGGCGTGGAGCGGTACTCGAGGTTGAGGCCGATCCAGTCGTTGAAGTAGACGGTGATGCCGCCGCCGAAGGAGGGACCGACCGCGATGCGGGTCTCCATCGGCAGGTAGGAGTCGGTGGGGCAGACGCCCGGGATGTCGCGCTGCTCCGAGCAGTCGGTGACGCCGCGCTCCTTGACCCCGGCGATGCCGACGCCGATGTTGACGTACACGTCCATCGCCAGGAACAGCTTGCCGAACAGCGAGAACTTGCCGCGCAGCGGGACGATCCGGGCATCCACCGCGCCCAGCCACTGGAGCTGGCCGAGCTGCTGGTCGACCTGTCCGCGCAGCGGGAAGTTCAGGTCGTAGGCCTGGTTCGGCACGTCGTCGATGCCGAGCGTGTTGATCTGGTCGGAGATGCCGGTGCGCCAGCCGAAGCCGCCGCCGAAGTAGATCCCGGCCGACAACCAGTCGAGGATGTTGTACTCGGCCTTCGCGCCGAACAGCATGTGCCGACGGTAGGTGTCGAGGATGCTGAACGAGATGGTCGGCGTCAGGAAGAACCGCCCCTCGCGGTACAGCACCATCCGCCGCACGGCCGGCGCGCCGGCCAGCGGTCCTTCGAGCTGGATCTCCTGTGCGCTCGCCGGCGCCGGCAGGGCGGAGAGCCCCAGGGACGCCAGAACGACCAGCAGTACGATCTTGGTCTTCATCGCCCTTCCTCCGCCCGCCTACTTCGGGTACTCGTAGTCGAAGGTGAACGGGAAGAAGATCGATGCTCCCACGAAGAGCATCATGTCGTTCGTGAACTTCGACTCGCCCAGCCAGGTGTCCGGGTTGTAGCGGCTCTGGCCCCACTCGGGGCTCGCCCGATCGGTGGTTTCCGACGGCGAGATGTTCAGGTTCTCGAGCTTCTCCATGTACATGAAGTCGAGGTACTGGACGTAGATCGCGACGAACTTGGTGAGGAAGATCCGGGCGCCGATGCCGATGTTCGCCGCCACCCGGATGCCGAAGTCGAAGGTCCGGACCTCCGGGTCGACGACCGGGATCGGCCGCGTGTACAGGAAGCCGACGCCGCCCTCGATGAAGCAGTCCCAGTGCAGGATCCACTCGTTGAAGATCGTCAGCTTGCCGTAGATCGGCACGTACGAGAAGTGCAGGTTCGCCCCCAGCTGGTACTCGTTGATCGGCACCACCAGCCGGAACGACCGCGGAATGTGGAAGTTGTCCGCGGACTCGGCATCCAGCCCCTGGTACCACTGGAACGAGGCGCTGATCCCGAGCACCTCGGTGATGTACCAGCCGAGCTTGATGCCGAAGGCGTTGTGCGTGACGAACGGGTCGTTGAGCGAGATCCCGTAGGTCGGCGTCAGCTCGAACCGACCGTCGCGCAGCACGTAGGACTGCTGCACGGCCCAGATCTCGGGCTCCTCCAGGGCGGCCGTGTCGAGCACGTCGTCTTCCACCGGCTCGTCGACGGTGGACGTCGGCGTCGTCCCGAGCAACCCGGCGAGACCACCCCCGGTGTCACCACCGGTGTCGCCGCTGCCGTCGTCGAACGTCATGTCGTCGCCGCCGCCGCTGCCGTCGTCGAACGTCATGTCGTCGCCGCCGCCGCTGCCGTCGTCGAACGTCATGTCGTCGCCGCCGCCGCTGTCGTCGAACGTCATGTCGTCCTGGCCCCAGGCCGGCGCAGGCACTCCCAGCAGCGCCACCAGCCCAAGCAACCCGAACCATCGCTTCATCATGCTCGCCTCACCCACGATTGCTCGGTCGCCCCGTCGAACGGTACGCCCCGGCTCCGCGACGGGTTCCTTCCGCGCAGCCGGACCGGCACGAGTTCGGGGAGGCTTACCACGCATTGCGGCGTCCAATCAAGACTTTTGTCGGGCCCCCGGGGCGGCCTCAGGCCGCCGCCGACACCTCGTCCACGTCGTCGAACAGCGCCGAGACGAACAGCTCCGTGTCGAACGGGCGCAGGTCGTCGATCCCCTCGCCGACCCCGATGAACCGCACCGGGATCTTCTGCTCGTCGCAAATCCCGAGGATCACCCCGCCCTTGGCCGTGCCGTCCAGCTTGGTCAGCACGATCCCCGTCACCTGCACCGCCGCCCGGAACGTCGCCGCCTGCTGGATCGCGTTCTGTCCGGTGTTCGCGTCCAGCACCAACAACACCTCGTGCGGCGCTCCCTCCTGAGCCTTGCCCACCACCCGATGGATCTTCTTCAACTCGTCCATCAGCGGCACCTTCGTGTGCAACCGCCCCGCCGTGTCGACGATCACCACGTCCGCCCCCGACCCTCGCGCCTGCTCGATGGCCGAGAAGGCCACCGACGACGGGTCCGCCCCTTCCTTCCCATTCACCACCTCGCACGGCACCCGCCGGCCCCAGACCTGCAACTGCTGCACCGCCGCCGCCCGGAACGTGTCCGCCGCCGCCAGCACCACCGTCTTCCCCTCGGACTTGTACCGCGACGCCAGCTTCCCGATCGTCGTGGTCTTGCCGACCCCGTTCACCCCCAAGACGAGGATCACGTACGGCTCCCCGGCCTTCTTCGGCGGCAGCTCCACCCGCAGATTGAGGATCGACAGGGCTTCCTCCCGCAGGAACTCCCAGACCAGCCGCTCGTCCGACAAGTCCTTCCCGCTCAACGCCTCCTTGACCCGCGACACCAGCCGGTCCGTCGTGCGCGCCCCCACGTCGCTCGTGATCAAGACCTCCTCGATGCTCGCCAGCAGCTCCGGCGACAGCTCCCTCTTGCCCTGGAACAGCCGGGACAGCCGCGCCACCAGGCCGCCCCGCGTGGCCTGGAGCCCCTTCCGCACCACTTCCACCCGACGCTTCTTCTCGGCGCGGGCTTCCTTCGCCGCCGCTTCCTTCGCCGCAGCTTCCTTCGCCGCCGCTTCCTTCGCCGCAGCTTCCTTCGCCGCAGCTTCCTTCGCCGCAGCTTCCTTCGCCGCCGCTTCCTTCGCCGCAGCTTCCTTCGCCGCCGCTTCCTTCGCCGCAGCTTCCTTCGCAACGGCGTCCTTCGGGGCCGTTGGGGGGCGGGGTGCCGCGGGTTCGGCAACGGCTCGTCGTTCCGCGTCCTTGGCCGCGGGTTCCGCCTCCTTGCGCGCCTCGAGCTTCGGTTCGCGCTCCGGCGACGGCAACGACGCGGCCCGACGGCCGCGTGACCGCAGGACCACGGCCACGACGACGATCAGGGCCACGACGGCGACGGCGATCAGAATCTGGACAGGCGACATGCTTCCTCCCGTCTGCGCTGGACGAACGCGGCACGATGATAGGGAAGCCGCGGGAGGACCGTCAACCCCGCAGGGCAGCCGTCGGCCGGGACGCCGGGTCTGCCGTCGCCCTCCCCTGCGTCGGTTCCGACGCCAGGGCGTCGAGCACGTCGTTCGGCGTGGGATAGACCGGCGCTTCCGCGCCCGGCGCGGCGACGGCGCGGCGGACCAGCGCTTCGATCACCGGCCGGTCGGCCGGCTCGGGGACACCGGCACGGCGATAGCACAGGCGGGCGAGCCGCTCGGCGTCGGCGGGCGGGAACACGCGGCCGGCGATACGCAGGACCGACTCCGGCCAGGTTCCGGCCGGGCGGCCGTCGGGGCCGGCGGGAGCCTCGAGCAGGACCGCCAGGGCGTCGCGACCGCGCAGCAGCGCCAGCCGTTCGGTCGGCGCGCCGGCCGGCAGCGGCGCGGGCGGGGTCAGCGGTTCCGGAACGTACCCGGGGGCCCGCGCCACGACGCGTCCGGTCTCCGGCGGCAGCTCGGCCCAGCCGTCGGTGTCGGTCGTGGCCAGCGACGTGTCGGGAGCCGCGGCCGGCACGAGACGGGCGCCGGCCACCGGGCGGAAGCGCAGGGCATCCAGCACGCGGAGGCGGCGCGCGACGCGGGGTGCGTCGGTCGAGCGGTCTCCCCCGGGGGCACGTCGGACGCGGCCGGTCCGGAGCCGCAGCGCGGCGCGCAGCCGGCGCCACAGCGGCCCCAGTCGGCGGACGCCGAACACCCCGAGGACGACGAGGGCGGCGGCGGCGAGGACAAACAGCGGGAGAAACACGGCCCAGGCGTTTCCGGCGGACGGTCGGGCGGTCGTCGGCACCGGCGCTTCGCTCGGCCGCAGTCGCTCTCCGCCGTCGAAACGTGCGATCCAGGGCGAGCCGCCGGCCGGCGCGCGCAGGCGCACCCGACAGCGGCCGGTCGGGTCGGTCGAGCACCGTTCGTCGCCGCCGGACCGCTCGAAACGCAGCTCCGCGGCACCGATCGGTTCGCCGAGGTCGGACGACAGGCGGCCTTCCACCTCCAGCCACCGGGCGCCCGCCTCGTCGGCGACCTCGCGGGAGGTCAGCTCGAGCCGCGTCGAGGCCCAGACCCGCACCGCCGACGGCGGCTCGCCGGGGGTCGCGCCGGCGGCTGCCGGGAGCAACCACACCACGAGCCAGCCGGGGGGACGGGGGAGCATGAGCCAGCCTAACGGTCGCCGGCGGGTGATGACAAGCCCGACCCGCTCCATGTACACTGGGGCCGCGAACGGGCGCACCCGGCCGGGTGAGAATATGTGGCCGGGGCGCACCGTCGAAGACGCCGGTGGTCGGGACGCGCCGGGAGCGTCCCGTCGGGCGGCCGGAAGACGATGCAGGCACGTATCCTTCGAGCTCGGGCGTGGTGCTGGCTGCTGGTCCTGGCCCTCGGCGTGCTCGTCGCCCCGCCGGCGCGGGCCGTGGACGAACGGGTCAGCTACCTGATCGAACAGCTCGAGGAGCTGAACTACCGGGTTCGGGTCCAGGCCGTCGAGTCGCTGACCCAGATCGCGGTCACCGCCAGCGGGAGCGACCTGGCGACGATCGTCGCGGCGATCGTCGCGCGCCTGGACGACACCAACGCGCTGGTGCGCTACACCGCGGCCTCGACGTTGGTCGGCCTGGCTCGCAGCAGCCTGCGCGCCGCCGACCTCCCGCCGCTGATCGAGAAGTTCGAGAAGCTGAAGGACGACGCCGACGACGACGTGCGCCGGCTGGCGGTCGAGGGGCTGCCGTCGTTGCAGGCGCGGCTGGACCAGCTGCGCAGCGCCGGCGGCAGCAGCGGCGGCAGCGGCAGCTCGTCCACCCCGGCGCCGACGCGGTTCTACGTCGCCGTCGGCCAGCTCGGCGACGGCTCCGACACCGGGCGCGACGATCTCGTCACCCTCGCCCGACAGTACCTCCTCGACGAGCTGGGGCGGGCCGGCGGCGTGGAGCCGCACGGCGAGATCCCGGCCGCGCAGGCCTTCCGCGAGGAGCTGGAGCGCCGCAACCTGCTCGGCTTCGTCGTCCAGGGGTCGATCGTCTCGGTCGTCCGCGCCGGCGACGTGATCTCCGCCGTCGTCTCGCTGCTCGTCCTCGACCAGGACCAGAACCTCCGCGTGATGCTCAAGGGCAACGGCAGCGCCCAGCGCCGGAGCGGATCGCTGACCGACGCCGAGGTGCCGTCCGTGCAGACCGACGCGCTGCGGGCCGCGGTCCGGGCGGCGGTTGGCAGCCTGGTGGGCTACCTTCGCGAGCAGTAGCGTCGGAAAGGACGCCGGGCCCCGTCCGCGTGCATCCGGCTGGACTTCCGCAAACGCCCTCTCCTATGATGCCCGGGAACGGAGGCCAACATGGCTGAGGACCAGGGGAAAACAGCGCCGGCGGCCAAGCCGCGTCGCCGCCTTCGCAACTTCCTGCTCGACCGGCGGTTCCAGTTCAAGTACTCGCTGCTGCTCTCCGGCGCCTCGGCCCTGCTGATGGCCACGATGGGGGCCCTGCTCTACCTCCGCATGCAGGATTCGGAGCGGCGGCTCGAGGACGAGGCGGCGATCGCCCATCGGGGGATCAACGACGTCGCCGACCAGGCGGCCCTGATGATGCGGCGCGAGATGGAGATCTCGGCCCAGCAGCTGATCAACCGGCAGCTCCCCTGCGTGGCGCCGCCGACCTGCCCGCCGTGTGTCGTCACGAGCGAGACCTCGCCCGGCGTGCTCAGCCAGGGCAGCGGCACCGCCTGCGACGCCGAGACGTGCCGACCGCTTTGCGAGGCGCTGGGGATGGTTCCCGCCCCCGGAGCCGCGCCGAACGCCGAACCTGCCGCGCCCACCGAGCCCGCCGCCGAACCCGCCGCCGAACCCGCCGCGCCCACCGAACCGACCGCCGAACCCGCCGCCGAACCCGCCGAGCCCACCGCCGGCGAGCTGGACCGGCCGCTCGAGCCGGTGGCCGACGTGGAGTCGGACGACGAGCAGCAACGGCAGCGGGACCGGATCCGCAAGATCGAGGAGACGGTGCGGGCGGAGACCGACCAGCGGGCGCAGGAGATGGAGGCCGACACCCGCGCCCGGCTCGCCGCGCTCGACCAGGACACGCAGAAGCGCATCGAGGAGCTGCGGCAGGCCAACCGGCGCGACCTGCAGTTCATCCTGGTGGCGCTGATCGCGATCTTCCTGGGGCTCGTGGTGGTCGGGATCGTGGTGACCCACAAGGTGGTCGGCCCGATCTACCGGATGAAGATGCTGATCGGGAAGATCGACGGCGACCACCTGCTGTTGCAGGGCAAGCTGCGCAAGGGGGACGAGCTGCAGGACCTGTTCGAGGAGGTCCAGCACATGCTGGACCGGCTGCGGGAGCACCAGTCGGCCGAGGTCGCGGCGCTCGGCGAGCTGCTCGGGAAGTTCGGCTCGGTCCCGGAGGCCGAGCGCGGGCCGGTGCTGGCCGACCTGGAGAAGTTCCGCGCCCGGATGGCCGCGTCCCTCGACCGCAAGTAGCGCGGTTCCGTCCCTACAACAGATCGAGCGCGTCGAACGCCGCCTCGAACAGCTCGACTTCCGGCGTGGCGCCGGGCTCGGCCCAGACCACGGTCGCCACGTCGTAGCGCAGCTCGCGGTGGCGCGGGAGCCGGCCCGCGGCCAGCGCGGCGGCGACGGTGCGGGCCAGCCGGCGGCGCTTGGCCGGGCCG
>CAZMRP010000244.1:0-7382 GCA_964568275.1 uncultured Myxococcales bacterium | reverse complement strand
CGGCCGACGTCGCGGCCCCGCCGCCCGACGGCGAGACGCAGGTGCCGCTCGAGGTCGCCGGCGACGACGAACACCCGGTGCGGATCTTCTTCGAGGAGGGCGAGTCCGAGGTGCCCGAGATCGCCCACGCGCTCCTCGGCGCCGTCACCGAGCGGCTCCGCCTGCGGCCCACCGAGGTGCTGCGCCTCGTCGGACACTGCGATCCCCAGGAGAAGCCGGGCTACGCCATGGAGCTGTCGCGTCAGCGCGTCAACGCCGTCCGCCGCCACCTCGAGGAGCACGGCGTGGACACCAACCGCTTCTTCGTCGACGCCCGCGGGGACTTCCAGCCGGCCGGGGACAACGAGACCCCCGAAGGGCGGGCGGCCAACCGCCGGGTCGACTTCGTCTTCGAACAGGGGATGATGGCCGCGCCGTAGCGGGAACGGGCGCGGCGCGGGCCCCTCAGCGGTCGGCCAGGATCGCGCGCAGCGCGCGGGTCATCACGGCGTCGTACAGGCGGCGGTTGCCGCGCCGCAACAGGTCCAGCGCCGCCGCCTCGGGGCCCACCGGGACCACGCCGGCGTCGGTCTCGACGGCCCGCACCAGCGCCGTCGCCACCCGCTCGGGCCGCGCGCCGAAGCGGGTCATCAACCGGCCGATGGCGTCCCGCGTCTGCTCGGCGCTGCGCCCGCGGGCGCCGCTGACCATCCGCAGCGCGCCGCTCATCCCGGTGGCCACCACGCCGGGGCAGACGACCGTGACGCCGATCCGATGGCGGGCGGCTTCGAGACGCAGGCCCTCGGACAGTCCCAGCACCGCGCTCTTGACGGCGCCGTAGGCCGCCGAGGCGGGCAGCGGGCCGAGGGCGGCCATCGAGGCCACGTTGACGATGTGGCCGCCGCCGCCCTGCCGGATCATCGCCGGGTAGAAGAAGTGGCAGCCGTGGATCACGCCCCACAGGTCGACGTCGATGATCCGTCGCCAGTCCTCGAGCGCCATGTCCTCGAGCAGGCCGTTGATCGCGATGCCGGCCACGTTGCACAGCACGTCGACTCGGCCGAACAGGCCGTAGGCCTCGTCGCGGAATCGCGCGACGTCGTCCGCCCGTGCCACGTCCACGGTGCGGGCCAGCACGCGCCGCCCCGCCGTGCGCAGTTCGTCGGCCGTGCGGCCGAGACCGCCGGCATCGACGTCGGCCAGCGCCAGGTGGGCGCCGCGCGCCGCGAAGGCCTCGGCGACCGCCCGGCCGATGCCGCCGGCCGCTCCCGTGATCGCCACCGTGCGTCCCGCGAAGTCGTGCATCGTCGCCGCCGCCCCGACCGGGCGACTCTAGCCGGGAGTCTCGCCGAGGTCCATCGGGGAAGGGGCCTCGCGGAAGGGGCCTCGCGCCAAGCCGCCAAGTCGCAGGCGGGTTCTGGGACGGGGCCTCGCGCAACGCCGCCGGGTCGCAGGCGGGTCTTGGGAAGGGGCCTCGCGCAACGCCGCCGGGTCGCAGGCGGACAGGGAGGACGGAGCGCCCCGCGCGGTCTGCGTGCGTGCGTCGCTGCGCGAGGTCCTCCCCCGGATTGCCTTCGTGCGCCCCCCGGCGTACCCTCCGGGACGCGCGTCCGCGGGACGGGGACCGGGCGCGCCGGGAAGGTCCAACCGGTGTCCGCAGCCGAGAGCGCACCGCCCGCGAACCTGGCGGCGTTGATCCACACCGACGAGTTGGCCCGCTTCGACTACGGCGACGACCATCCGTTCAAGCCGTTGCGCGCCCGCAACACGCTCGAGCTGTGCGGGCGCTACGGGTTGCTCGACGGGCCCGGCGTCGTGCAGCGCGAGCCGCAACCGGTGGAGCCCGCGTACCTGGCGCGGTTCCACGACCCGGCGTACCTCGGGGTGCTGCGCCGCGCCAGCGGCGGGACGTTCGACGTGGCGATGCTGGCGCGTGGCATCGGCACCGAGGACTGCCCGGTGCTGCGCGGACTGTGGGAGTTCTGCCTGCTGTCGACCGGGGCCACGCGGGCCTGCGTCGAGGCGGTGCTGGACGGCACGGCGCGCCGGGCCTTCAACCTGGTGGGCGGGTTCCACCACGCCTTCCGCGACCACGCCGAGGGGTTCTGCTACGTCAGCGACGTCGGCGCGGCGATCGAGGATCTGCTGGCCCGCGGCCTGCGGGTGGCCTACGTCGATGTCGACGCCCACCACGGCAACGGCGTGCAGGACGCGTTCTACGCCGACGACCGGGTGCTGAAGATCTCGCTGCACGAGTCGGGGGCGACGCTGTATCCGTTCGGCGGTGCGGAGACCGAGCTCGGCGAGGGGCGCGGCCGGGGCTTCAACGTCAACGTGCCGCTGCTCGAGCGCACCGACGACGAGACGTACCTCGAGGCGTTCGAGCGGCTGGTGCCGCCGCTGCTCGCGGCGTTCCGGCCGGACGTGGTGGTGGCGGAGCTGGGGGCCGACACCCACGTCTCGGACCCGCTGACGCACCTGCGGCTCACCAGCGCGGCCTACTACCGCGTGGTCCAGCAGCTGTGCGCGTTGGCCCCCCGGCTGGTGGGCGTCGGCGGCGGCGGGTACGACGTGTTCCGCACGGCGCGCTGCTGGACGCTGGCCTGGGCGGCGATGGCCGAACGGGAGCCGCGGGACGAGTACGCCGGGCTGGTCGGGGGGATGATGTTCGGCGAGGAGCTCGACGGCCTGTTCGATCGGCCGATGCCGACGACCGGCGAGGCCAAGGAGCGCGCGCTGGCCGAGGCGCGCCGGGTGGTGGAGTTCCACCACCGCACCGTGTTTCCGCTGCTGGGGGCGACGCCGCCTTGAGCCGGTTCCGCAAGCTGCGCGTCCGGACGCGCCTGGCCGTCACCTTCGGCGCCGTGCTGCTGCCGCTGCTGGCGGCCGAGTTGCTGGCGATCTGGTCGTTCCGCCGGGGGCTGACCGACGCGGCGGAGCTCGAGCTGACCAACATCGTCGACCACCTGTACCGCGTCTGCGCCTCGCAACGCGACCGCGCCCGGGCAGCCGGGGCGGCGGCCGACGAGCCGCGGACCGAGGACCTGGCCTTCCTGCGCGACGTGCTCGGCAGCTTCCAGGTCGGGCGCACCGGCTACGCCTACGTGATGGAGGCCGACGGCACGCTCGTGATCCACCCGTCGCTGGTCGGGCGCAACATCCGCGACAGCCGCGATTCCGACGGCGTGCCCTTCATCGAGCGGATCTGCGAGGACGCTCCGCGGCTGGCGGCCGGCCGGGTCGGCACGATTCGCTACCCGTGGCAGGACGAGGCCGAGGGCGGCGGGGCGCCGCGGATGAAGATCCTCAAGTACCGCTGGTTCGCGCCCTGGGGCTGGATCCTCGCCGCGGGCAGCTACGAGGAGGAGGTCTACGGAGCGCTGGGGCGGGCGGAGCTGTACGTGCTGCCGCTGGTGGTGGCGAGCGTGGTGCTGGTGGCCGTGCTGACGCTGGCCCTCTCGCGCTGGATCACCCGCCCGCTGCGGCAGCTCTCCGACGCCGCCGCGGCGCTGGCCGGGGGCGACCTCGAGCGGCGGGTCGAGCTGCCGGCGGGGGACGAGTTCGGCGCGCTGGCCCGGGCGTTCAATGCCATGGCCGAGCAGATCCGGCTCAAGACGCTGGAGCTCGAGCGGCGGGTCGAGGAGCGCACGGAGGAGCTGCGGGTGGCCCAGGCCCACCTCGTGCAGTCGATGAAGCTGCGGGCGCTCGGCGACCTGGTGGCCGGCGTGGCCCACGAGGTCAACAACCCGCTGATGGCGTCGACCACCATGCTGCACGTGCTGGCGCGCGAGGCCGGTGCGGACGACGCCGCGCTGCAGCGGCGGCTGGACCTGCTGCGGCGCTGCAACGACCGCATCGGGCGCATCGTCAGCCACCTGCGCGACTTCTCGCGGCAGAGCGAGTTCGAGCCCCGGCCGATCCCGCTGGTCCAGCCGCTGGACAACGCGCTGTTGATCACCGGACAGCAGCTGCTCAACCACCAGATCGAGCTGCGCCGCGAGCTGGCCGACGACCTGCCGCGCATCGTCGGCGACCCCAACACCCTCGAGCAGGTCTTCCTGAACCTGATCGCCAACGCCCGCGACGCGATGGACCGCGCGGACGGCCCGCGTGTGCTGACGATCCGCGCGACGTCCGCGCAGCTCGACGGCCGGCCCGCCGTCGCCGTGTCCTTCGCCGATTCGGGCCCCGGCATCCCCGAGGAGGTCCGGGAGAAGATGTTCGAGCCGTTCTTCACCACCAAGGAGGTCGGTCGCGGCACGGGGCTCGGGCTGTCGATCGCCTACGGCATCATCGAGCAGCATCGCGGCCGGATCGAGGTCGAGTCGACGCCGGGGCAGGGAGCCACGTTCCGCGTCGTGCTCCCCGCGCACGTCGCGGAGCAGGCGCAGTCGCAGGAGGAGACGCCGTGAAACGCCGGATTCTGATGATCGATGACGACGAGCTGGTGCTGCTGTCGCTGGAGGAGTTGCTGGCCAGCGCCGGCTACGAGGTGACGACGGCGACGGACGGCCGGGCGGGCCTCGCCGCCGCCGGCCGGCAGACCTGCGACCTGGTGCTGCTCGACGTGGTGATGCCCGGCCTCAGCGGCTTCGATGTCTGCCGCGCCCTGCGCGCGCTGCCGGCCTACCGCGACACGCCGATCGTGATGCTGACGGCGAAGAGCGGGCAGCAGGACCGCGAGCAGGGGCTGGCCGCCGGCGCCACGCTGTTCCTGGCCAAACCGATCCAGCCCGACCAGCTGCTCGAGATGATCCGGCTGGTCTTCGCCGCGACGACGGCGTAGGCGGCCGCTACCCGGCCGCCGCGGGGGTCGCGCCGGCGCCGCCCGTCGGGGCCTCGGGTCCCGCGGGCTTGGGAACCGGAAGGCACTTCGGGAACAGCAGGATCGTCAGTAGGCCCGCGACGTACATCCAGAGGCCGAAGATCCCGGAGGTGAAGAACATCGAGGAGTAGAAGTCGCCCATGCGGTCCTGCAGCAGCAGGGCGATCGTCATCGCCAGCGACGCGTTGCGCAGCCCGCACTCCAGGGCGATCGCCCGCGTCTGGAAGTTGCTCACGCGCGCCAGCCGCGACAGCAGCCCCGCCACCAGCATCCCGAGGAAGGTGAGCGCGAACACCACCGCGTAGAACTTGAAGCCGTAGCGGTCGGTGTCGGCGAACTTCTCGAGGTTGCCCAGGATGCCCACGACGATCAGGAACAGCAGCGCCAGCAGTCCGATCGCGGCGAACACCTTCTCCGCCCGCCTGGCGAACCGCTCGGCCTTCCAGCGCACGAGCATCCCCACGAACAGGGGCACGACCACCAGGACCAGCATCTGCTGGAACACCTCCCGCACCGGCACCTGGAACTCCGGGATGTTCCCGCCGTAGACCGACAGCAGGAACGGCGTGAAGAACAGGGCCAGCACGGTGCAGACCGCCGTCAGCGACACCGACAGCGCCACGTCGCCCTTGCCGAAGTAGGTCATCAGGTTCGAGGTCACCCCGCCGGGGCTGGCGGCGATGAGGATCAGGCCGAGGAACACGAACGGGTAGGCGTCGTAGTAGCCCGCCGCCCGCCCCACCGCCATCGCCGCCAGCGGCAGCAGCCCGAACTGGCAGACGATGCCGACGAGCATCCCCGCCGGCTTGCGGAACACCAGCCCGAAGTCCTTCGGCGTCAGCGTCAGGCCCATCCCGACCATCGTCAGGAACAGCAGCACCACGATCGCGACGACGAACAGCCGGTCCAGCAGCAGGCGCTCCGGCGTGCTGCGGAGCCGCAGGAACCGGTACTCGACGCCGGCGACCGTCGCCGCCGCCACCTCCGCCTCGCACGAGACCTTCTGACCCACCTTGTCGCTCAGGCCCGCGTAGGGCGAGTCCGCGCCCGGCGCGAGCGCTCCGCGCTCGGCGGGCAGGACCAGCACGTAGACTTCGCCGGACAGCTCGCGGACCAGGTAGAACGTCCCGGCCGGCCGGCCCGCCCCGGCCGCCGTCTCCAGCCGCCGGATGTTCGCGGACAGCGACGTCGCGCGGGCCGTGCTCCAATCGATGCCCGCCGCCGCCGCCTCGAGCGCTCCGAACAGCGTCGCCTCGTCCCCCCCGCGGCGCGCCCGCTCGCTCAGTTCCTCGTACAGCGTCTCGCCCGAGGGCCGCGCCGTCGGCGCGGCCTCCGGCGTCGCCGGTTGCGCTGCGGCGTAGGCTTGCGGCCACGCCGCGAACAGCACGACCCCCGACACGACGACGAATCCCCGACGCATGGTTCTCCCCTTCCCGTGCGCGGCGCCTCCCCCGGAATTCGGCGTCTGCCCCGCAACTCGTACGACAACCTGTCCGCTCGGCCGCCCAGCCGGCCGCCGAGCGGAACCACCAAGCAGTCTGCCCCGGACCCGCGGCCGAAGGCAATCCCCGCCGCCGCCGACCTCGGATTGCCTTCCGTCCGGCGACCCGCTACAACCGGCCCGCGGCGGAGGGGCGATGCAGCCCGGACGGAAGTACGGCAGCTATGTGCTGGTGGACCTGCTCGGCAAGGGCGGGATGGGCCAGGTCTGGCGCGCCAAGCACGGCATGCTCGGCCGCGCCGCCGCCGTCAAGCTGATCCGCTGGGAGATGCTCGGCGCCGACGAGGAGCGCGCCCGCCAGTTCCTGCGGCGCTTCGAGCGCGAGGCGCAGGCCACCTCCAGCCTGCGCTCGCCCCATACCGTCGCCGTCTACGACTACGGCGTCGCCGACGACGGCACCTTCTACTACGCGATGGAGCTGCTCGAGGGCCTCAACCTCGAGCAGTTGGTGAGCAAGCACGGGCCGGTGCCGCCCGAACGGGCGGTTCAGCTGCTGGAGCAGGTCTGCGATTCGCTGGCCGAGGCGCACGCGCAGGGGCTGATCCACCGCGACGTCAAGCCCGCCAACCTCTACGCCTGTCGGCTCGGATTGCAGCACGACTTCGTCAAGGTGCTCGACTTCGGCCTGGTCAAGCCGATCCCCGGCTCCGCGATGCTCGAGACCTCGCTGACCATCGACGGCACCGCCCTCGGCTCGCCGGCCTTCATGCCGCCCGAGGTGGCGGAGGGCAAGCGCACGATCGACGCCCGCGCCGACCTCTACGCCCTGGGCTGCGTGGCCTACTGGCTGCTGACCGGGCACTACGTGTTCGACGGCGACTCGCCGCTGCACGTCATCGCCCGGCACCTCACGGCACCGCCGCCTCCCCCGTCGTCGCGCACCGCGGCGCCGATTCCGCCGGCGTTCGAGGAGCTGATCCTCGAGTGTCTGGAGAAGGACCCGGACCGGCGGCCGGCCGGCGCGCGCGAGCTGGCGCAGCGGCTGCGCCGCCTGGCGCTCGGGGCGAGTTGGACCCCGGAGCGGGCCGAGGCGTGGTGGGCGGAGCACGACCCGGTCGCGGTGCAGCCGGCGCCGCG
>CAZMRP010000243.1:0-7441 GCA_964568275.1 uncultured Myxococcales bacterium | reverse complement strand
CACGAACTCCTCCGTGGTGCCCACCTGCATGGTCGCCGTGGTCGGCTCCAACTGGATGGTCACCAGGCGGACGCCCGGCTGATCGTCGTCCCCACATCCCGTGGCCCACAGGCCGCAGGCGGCCGTCACGGCCAGTACCAGCGTCAACAGCTTGCTACTACGCATCGCCCTCTCCTCCTCTGTCTGGACGACCATCTCGTCCAAAACGGGTTCCGAACCGTCGGCGGAGTCCCCCCCGCCTTCGCCGCGTTCTATCCCGAACCGGGGCGACTGGAAGTCCGTGCCGGAATACTCGCAGTCCGGGCCGGGTGGGGTCACCGGACCCCGGACCCAGGACCGATTCCGACCCCGCCGACCCCGAATCGAACCTCCGCCACCCGAATCCCCCGCCACGGATTTCCCCCGCCTGCGGCCGCGCCGAACCGCGCACCCCGGGCCGCCGCCGCCGCACCTTTCCGTTTGACCCTCCCGAGGACGCGTGGTACAAGCCGGCCTCCCCGGGAAGTCCCGGGACGGGAGTGAACATCATGTCCGACCGTTGCGAACTCTGCGGCAAGGGCCGTCTCGTCGGCAACCGCGTCAGCCACTCGAACCGCAAGACCAAGCGCATCCAGCGCCCCAACACCCAGGTGTTGCGGGCCGTCGTGGACGGCCACACCAAGCGCCTGCGCGTCTGCACCCGTTGCATCCGCTCCGGTCGCGTGACCAAGGCCGAGTAGCGGCCGCCGCGCTTGGAGACCGTCGACCACCCGGTTCCGCGCCTCGTTCCACCCCCCGTGCCCGCGTGGGTCGCGCCCGACCTCGAGGCGATCCCGTTCGTCGTGCCCCGCGAGAACGCCGGTCAGCGCCTCGACCGCTTCCTCGCCCTGCGCATCCGCTGGCTCTCGCGCAGCCGCGCCCAGCGCATCATCGAGGAAGGGGCCGTGGACCAGACCGGCCGCAAGCTCCGCGCCTCGCACCGCGTGATCGCCGAGCAGGTCCTGTGGATCTACCGCCGCCCGCTCCCCGAGCCGCCGGCTCCCGACCTCCCGGTCCAGGTGCTCCACGAGGACGACGCGCTGGTGGTGCTCGACAAGCCCGCCGGCATGACGATGCACCCGACCACGCGCCACCGCGCGAACACCCTGACCTGCTTCCTCCACCAACGCTACCCGGGCACCGTCGCCCGCATCGGCCACCGCATCGACCGCGAGACCAGCGGCATCGTCCTCGCCGCCCGGCACCTCGAGGCCGACCGCGCCCTCAAGGGGCTGTTCGAACGCCGTGTCGTCGAGAAGCTCTACCTGGCCCTCGTCCGCGGCCGCCCCGCCGAGCCGGTCGGCATCATCGATCTCCCGCTGGCCCAGACGCGCAACGGCCGCGTGCACATCCGGATGGAGACCCGCCCCGACGGCCTCCCCTCGCGCACCCGCTACCGCGTGCTGCTCGAGGCGGGCCCGTACGCGCTGGTGGCCGCCGAGCCGCTCACCGGCCGGCAACACCAGGTCCGCGCCCACCTCGCCGCGCTCGGCTGCCCCCTGGTCGGCGACAAGATCTACGACCGCGACGGCGACATCTTCCTCGAATGGCTCGAGGGCGGCGGCCGGATGACCGACGACCTGCGCGCCCGGCTGGTGCTCGACCGCCAGGCGCTGCACGCCTGGACCGTCGCCCTGCCCCACCCGACCCTCGGCGACCGCCGCCGCTTCACCGCCCCGATCCCCGCCGACATCGCCACGCTGCTCGAACAGCACGCCGGCCCCGACTGGCGCGACGCCCTCCCGTCCCTCGCCCGCCCCGGCCCCCCCGAGTGGCCGTAGTTGGAGCTACCGCTTCCGGCCGCGCAGGCGCAGCCACGAGACGCCCGCGGCGACCGACGTGAACGCGAAGGTCGTCCCGCTGAGCACCAGCGCCGAGGCCACCGCCTCCGCGGGCGCCACGCCGACCAGCACGAACCCCGCCGCCCAGCCCCCCTCCAGCGTGCCGAAACTGCCGAGGCCGCCGATCGGGACCACCGACGCCAGGATCGCCGCCGTCGACCCGACCACCACCGCTGCCGGCTCCACCGGCACGTTCATCGCCGCCATCGTCGCCCAGCAGCTCGCGAACGTCGTCAGCCACAACATCAACGTCCAGACCGTCGCCGACGCGAACGCGCGCCGCGACACCGCCCGGACCGCCGCGAGCGTCTCCGCCGCGCGCTCCATGCGGACGGACCACCGCGGACGCCGCTCGCGCCACCGGCCCGCCAGCGCCCGCGCCAGCCGGCTCCCCAGCGACGGCAACAACAGATAGCCGGCCAGCATCGCCGGCAACGCCGCCGCCACCAGCGCCGTCCCCACCGGCCCCACCGCCGCCCGCGTCTGCGGCAGCACCAGCAGGCCCGCCAGGAACGCCAGCGCGATCAACGCCAGGTCCAGCAGGTGCCCCAGCGCGATCAACGCCACCCCCTCCACCAGCGACGTGCCGCACAACCGCTTGACCAGCACCGGGAACGCCAGCTCCCCCGCCCGCACCGGCAACACCCGGTTCATGAATTGATGGATCGTCGCCACCGCCGTCAGGTCGGTCAGCCCCAGCGGCACCCCCAGCGCGCGGAAGCGCGCCGCCCGGCACGGGAAGGTCAACGCGTAGCTGCCGAGCAACGCCGGCAGCCAGACCGGGTCGAACGCCTCGAGCGCCGCCAGCACCTCGCCGAACGGCACCGCCCAGACGATCAACGCCGCCAGCGCGCCGGTGACCGCCAGCGCCAGGACGACCCGCAGCACCCGCGGACGCCGCGGCCCGGGCACCGCGTCGACGGCCGGAGCGGGACGCTCGTCCACCAGGATGCTCCGGCGGCCTAGCGGCCCGCCGCGTCGGCGCGGCGGCCGGCGAGCAGCGTGAAGGCCGCCAGCGGGTGCGGCGCGTTCCAGCGCCCCAGCAGCTCCGCCAGCGGCCGCGGCATCCGGTTCGGCGTCACGAACCCCAGCGTCGCGCAGTCGACCACCTCCAGCCCCGCCTGCTGCGCGGTCCGCTCGAGGTGCTCCTTCGTGAACCGCAGGCTGCGCCGCTCCTCCGCCTTGACCAGCCCCAACGCCAGCATCGCCGGGTTGTTGCGGTTCGGCTCGTGCAGCACCACCCAGTCCCGGCTCACCCGCCGCATCTCGCCGACAACCGCCACCGGGTCGTCGACGTGGTGCAGCAGGTTCGAGCAGAACACGAGGTCGAACGAGCGGTCCGCGAAGGGCAGCCGGGCCGCCGAGGCCTGGGCCAGCGTCTTCCCCGGGTGCGCCCGCAGCATCGCCCGCGCGTAGTCGACGCCCACCGTGACGCCGAGCTTCTCGAGGTACCAGGTGAAGTAGCCGTTGCCGCAGCCGGCGTCGAGGATCCGCGCCCCGGCCGGCAGCTCGACCCGCGCCCGCAACCACGCCAGCTTCGGCTCGACGAACGAGGCGATCAGCGCGTCGTCCGGACGACGCCGCGTCCGGCCGCTCTCCCAGTACGCCCGCTGCCGGTCGCCCCCCGGGACACTCGCCTCGACGCCGCCCCCGGTCGTCGCCGCCGCCGCGCGCCCCTGTGCGTCCAGCGTCCTGCGGCAACGCAGCGTCCCGCCCCCGTTCAGCTCGGCCAGCTCCGCCGGCCCGAACACGTGCGGCCCGCCCACCAGCTCGTGCGGCTGGAAGTAGCGGCTCTGCGGCACGTAGCGCACGTAGAACTCGTCCCCCACCGACAGGTCCGCGACCCGCACCTCCCCCGTCCGCCGCACCTCGTCCTCGATCGCCGCCCCGCCGTCCCCGTCGAGCGTGAACCGGCGGCGGAAGGCGAGCGGCACGGGACGCCGGCCCAGCATCAGCGACCGGCGGATGCCGCCCTTCATCCAGTGCGCGAGCTTCGGGTTCCAGCCCAGCCCGAGCAGCGCCGAACGGAACACGATGGTCTTGAGCGGGCTGAACAGCTTCCCGGTGGGCACCGCGTGCAGCGTGCCGGAAACCTCGAACCCCCGGTCGTCCGCCGTGCAGCGGTGCTCGGGGTCGACCCACTGCGAGGTGACCACGCGGCCGTCGGCCAGCCGCCCGAGCAGCCCGCCGTCGTTGAGCAGCGGGCGGTTCTCGCGCCGGTCGAAGGCCCGCAGCGCGCCCCCCTTCGCCAGGTTCGCCACCACGTAGTGCCGCGGGCCCGCCGCCACGAACACCCGCGCCCGCGGGAACCAGCGCGCGAACGGCGGACGCTCGCACGGCAGCGGCGGCAGCGGCTCCGGACGCGGCACCCAGTCCAGCCACGACTGCAGCAGCTCCGGCACCCGGTAGAACACGTAGCGGTCCCCCATGATCTCCGGCGGCACCAGCTTGCCGTCGTCGAGCGCCCCGAGGGTCTTCTCGGCGACCGCCGCCGCCAGCGGCATCCGCGGCGCCAGGATCTCGAACCCGTGCGGGTAGAAGTGCAGCGTGTTGCGGCTCCCCAGCAACCCCGCGTACGAGCCGTCCGGGTAGACGAACCAGGCGCAGAACTCCACCAGCCGCTCGAGCAGCGCGAACAGCTCGGGGTCCGGCCGGCTCTGCACCAGCTTGCCCAGGAACGACACCGTCGCCGACAGGTAGCCGGGGTCGACCCCGTCGTACTCGATCGTCCACCCCTCCTCGCGGACGTAGTACTTGAGAAAGCCGTCCAACAGCCGGCGGAAGCCGCGCTCCAGCTCGGGGTCGCCCAGCAGCTCGCAGGCCTTCCAGACCGTCATGCAGGCGATGGCGTGGTGGTTCGCGAGGTGGTCCTCCTCGGACTCGCCGCGCGCGATGAAGCGCGCCGCGCGGTGGATCGCGCGGTGCACCTTCTCCTTCGTCTCCCGCGGCAGCTCGTCGCCGAGCAGCCGGCAGGCCTCGATGGCGGTGTAGGTCGTGAACGCCGTGGGCCCCGACCAGCCCCGCTCGAACGGATAGAACTCGTCGAACGAGCCGTCGTCGTGCTGGATCCGCGCCCAGAACTCCAGCCCCGCCACCGTCCAGTCGCGCACCTTCGGCTGCCCGCGGTACGGGTTGCCCGGGAAGTCGCAGGCCCAGGCCAACGCCAGCGCGTGCACCCCGAACTGCCGCACGGCGTCGGGGAAGTCGGAGGTCTTGTCGAGCCAGTAGTCGCGGTGGAAGCAGCCGTAGGTCGGCGAGTAGGGGTTGCGGTCCTGCAGGCCGAGCAGCCGCGACACGTGCGGCAGCGCCCGCTCGACGTACGCGTCCCGTCGTGCGCTCACGATGTCAATCCTCGTCCCGGTACAGGTTGGGCAGCCGCCGGTTCACCAGCTCCGCCAGCAGGCCGACGACCGCGGTCTGGAACGCCGCCGCGGCCAGCACCACCGTGCTGACGTCGGCCAGCAGCCCGAAGGCCACCCGGCTGACGATCGCCAGGACCACCGACGACAACAGCAACACCCCGGCCAGCGTGAGGAAGATCTTCAACGGCGCGAAGTACAACGCGATGCGCAGGATCAGCTGCATGAACCCCAGCGTGTCGCGGATCGGGCGGATCTTCGAGCGGCCCACGCGGGCGTGGTAGTCGATCGGCAGGTACTCCACCCGGAACCCGTTGGTCAGCAGCGCCAGCGTGATCGTCGTCGTGAACGAGAAGCCGTCCGGCAACAGGGGGAACAGCCGCACCGCCAACGACCGCCGGAACAACCGCAGGCCCGAGTTGATGTCCGGGATCGGCTCGCCGGCCACCATGTTCGCCATCCGCCCGATGACCCACTTCGCCGGGCGCCGGATCCACGGGATCGTCACGTTCCGGCCGGTCCGCGACCCGACCGCCATCGCGCAGTCCGTCTCGCGCCACCGCTCCACCAGCTTCGGGATCGTCTCGTTCGGATACGTCCCGTCCGCGTCCGTGATCACGACCAGCTCGTAGCGCGCCGCACGGATGCCCGTCTTGAGCGCCGCGCCGTAGCCGTGGTTGACCCGGTGCTCCAGCACCGTCACCCCCTCGGCCTTGCGCGCCTCGGCCGCCGTGCCGTCCGTCGAGCCGTCGTCCACGACGAGCAGCTCGTGGGGCAGCTCGAGCGTCGCGAGGGTCCCGCGGAGCTGCTCCAGCACCGCGCCGATGCCGTGCTCCTCGTTGTACGCCGGGACGATCACCGACACGCCGAGCGGCCGACGACCGCGCACCGGCGCGGAATCGCCGGCGGCGGGCGAAGGAGGAGGCAACGACTTGCGCTTCGGCGCCTCGAACATCGCCGGCGCGGACACCCGCTCGCCCCCGGCGGCGGGCAGCGGCGGCGGCAACGACTTGCGCCTCGGCGCCTCGAACATCGCCGGCGCGGACACCGGGTCGCCCCCGACGACGGGCGGAGGAGGCGGCAACGACTTGCGCTTCGATTGGTCGGACATCACGACGGCCCGGGCCGGTCCTTTCGTCGGCCGCGGACGCTACCACGCACCGCCGGGACGTTCAACGACCCGCGAGCCTCGACCTCCGGCCGTTGTCGCTAGTCGGTCTCGCCGCAGCCCGGCTCGCGCCGCCCGCTGAACTCCGTCCGCAGCTCGCACAGGTAGCGCTCGGCGCCCGCCCCGTCCGTCACGAACAGCTGGACCAAGGTCACCCCCTCGAAGGAGCGCGGGATCTCCGTGCCCGACGGCGCGAGGTACTGGCCGTCGATCAACGAACGGGCGGTGACGCCCGTGCCGAACGAGTAGACGCCGCCGATGCGGAACTGCCCGGCCTGCCACAGGCCGCCGTCGGCCATGTAGTCCGCGTAGTCCACGCCCGTCGTGCCGCCCCGGAAGGCGAAGTAGTCGACCGCGTAGTAGCCCTGGTCCTGCACCACGTCCGCGCACGCCCGGACCTCGCTCCCCGTCTGCGGCAGCGGCGTCGTCGCCGTACCGACGACCGCGGTGGCCGGGCAGTCCGTCGAGACCACCTTGTCCGACCAGGCGTACATCCCGGTCGCCACCTCGCCCCGGGCGTTGCCGGGCGGCAGCAGGTCCACGCGGATCGTCTCCTCCTGGCCGCAGGCCGCGACCAGGACCGCCGCGAGCAGGCCGAGGCCGATCAGATTGCGCAGGCGGGTCGTCATCGCTTCCTCCCCCAGGTGCGCCCCGTGCGGACGGCGCCTCGCGCACCGTCCGCCGCGGCCCCTGGTTCGCATCCGTCGCGTACTATACCGACCTTCCCTCGCCGGCGCAAACCGCTACCGCACCGGGTCCAGCGGCGCGGGCACGACGCGGGTGTTCCACTCCTGCAGGTACCGCGCGTAGCCCGCGTCGTCGCGGTACGGCCACGCCTCCGGAGCGTACGGGTAGCTCGTCATCCCGTGGAACGGCAGCGGCTCGACCGTGTCGGTCAGCTTGCCGAAGGGGTGGTACTTCAACGTGTAGAACACGTCGCCGCGCAGGAACGCCCGCCGCACCGTCCCCGGCCGCTCCGGCGGCGCCTCGAACTCCAGCGACAGCTCGTCGCCGTGCGCCATGATCGCGAACCGGTCGTCGGCCGCGGCCAGCAG
>CAZMRP010000242.1:0-7442 GCA_964568275.1 uncultured Myxococcales bacterium | reverse complement strand
CCCCGTTCGGTCCGGCGGCCGAGGGCGGGCCGCGGCCCGGGGAGCGCCGGGCGTCGAAGGCCCGGCGCGAAGAGGTGATCCGGGCCTTGCAGGAGCAGTACGTGCAGAGCCACATCGACGCCACGGAGCTCGGGCGCCGCGTGCGGCTGGCCGAGAGCGCGGTCTATCCCTCGGACCTCGACCGGCTGCTCGACGACCTGCCCGAGCAGCCCGGGGCGTTGGCCAAGGTGGCGGCGCCGGCGCCCGCGGCGGCGGCGGTCGCGGCGCCGACCGGTGCGGATCACCCGATGCTGGCGCCGGTCGACGTGCCGGTGGACGACTCGGGGTGGTACGTCGCGGTGTTCGGCGGCAAGGAGCGCAAGGGGGAGTGGTACGCTCCGCGGAAGATCCGCGTGGCGAGCGTGTTCGGCGGGACGCTGCTGGACTTCCGCGAGGCCAAGCTGCAGCCGGGGATGACGAAGCTCCAGGTGCTGGCGCACTTCGGCGGCTGCGAGATCATCGTGCCGCCGGGGTTGCACGTGGACATCAACGGCGTGGCGATCTTCGGCGGCTTCGACGAGACGGCGGGCTCCCACGGCCCGCCGCCGACGGGCGCGACGCCGTGGCTGAAGATCCGCGGACTGGCGATGTTCGGGGGGGTCGACGTGCGGGTGGCCGAGCGCGGCGTGCCGCTCAAGCGGTTGCGCCGGCCCGGTCCGCCGGGCCTCCCACCGCACCGGCGCCGCGCCGGGCGGGACGGGCGGGACGACGAGTGAGCCGGGAGGGCCTGCGATGAGGAACGCGACGTGGCGCGAGAAGCTGCGCTACCGGTTCGACAACAGCATGGCCAAGGGGCCGGTGGCCCTGATCGGCTGGCTGGCGCTGGTGTCGCTGGCGATGATCCTGTTCATCGCCGCGCTGGTGGCCCTGTTCGGAGTGGCGCCGGAGGGGATCTCGACCACCGGCGAGGAGTCCGGCCGACCGGGCTTCGTCGACCTGGCGTGGTTCTCGCTGATGCGCACGCTGGACGCCGGCACGATGGGCGGCGACACCGGCGGCTGGACGTTCCTGCTGCTGATGTTCGCCGTGACGCTCGGCGGCGTGTTCATCGTCAGCACGCTGATCGGCGTTTTGACCAGCGGCATCGAGGCCAAGGTCGACGAGCTGCGCAAGGGCCGCTCGAAGGTGATCGAGCAGGACCACACGTTGATCCTCGGCTGGTCGCCCAAGATCTTCTCGATCGTCAGCGAGCTGGTGATCGCCAACGAGAACCGCCGCCGGCCGCGGATCGTGATCCTCGCCGACAAGGACAAGGTCGAGATGGAGGACGAGCTGCGGAGCAAGGTCGGCGACACCAAGAACACCAAGGTGGTCTGCCGCACCGGGACCCCGATCGACCTCAACGACCTCGAGATCGTCAACCCGCACGACGCGCGCTCGATCGTCGTGCTGGCGCCCGAGGACGGGGACCCGGACTCCCACGTGATCAAGGTGATCCTGGCGATCACCAACAACCCCAACCGGCGCCGCGAGGCGTACCACGTGGTGGCGGAGCTCCAGGACGAGCGCAACCTCGAGGTGGCGCGGATGGTGGGCCGCGACGAGGTGCAGCTGGTCGTGACCGGCGACCTGATCGCGCGGATCATCGTGCAGACCTGCCGCCAGTCCGGGCTGTCGGTGGTCCACACCGAGCTGCTCGACTTCGGCGGCGACGAGATCTACTTCCAGGAGGAGCCGCGACTGGTGGGCCGCACCTTCGCCGAGACCCTGTTCGCCTACGAGACGTCCTCGATCATCGGCCTGCGCACGGCCGACGGCCGCATCCTGCTCAACCCGCCGATGGAGACCCCGCTCGGTCCCGGCGACAAGGTGATCGCCGTCTCGCAGGACGACGACACGGTCGTGCCCTCGAACCGCGTGACCGACTGGAGCCGCTACGTCGAGCAGCTCGGCATCGACCTCGGGGCGATCCGCAATCCGCCCCGACAGCCGCCGCACCCCGAACGGACGCTGATCCTCGGCTGGAACGGCCGGGCGCCGACGATCGTCAACGAGCTGGACCGCTACGTCGCGCCCGGCTCGGCCGTGACCGTCGTCGCCCAGACCGGCGGCGTCGCGGACGACCTGGCCGAGAAGTGCGCCGGCCTGCGCCACCAGCAGGTCTCCGTGCGGCAGGCCGACACCACCGACCGCCAGGTGCTCGACAGCCTGCCGATCGAGAGCTTCGACCAGGTGATCCTGCTGTGCTACGACGAGCTGGGGACGCAGGAGGCCGACGCCAAGACGCTGGTCACGCTGCTGCACCTGCGCGACATGGCCGAGAAGCGGCAGCGCCGCTTCCGCGTCGTCAGCGAGATGCTCGACGTCCGCAACCGCGAGCTGGCCGCGGTGACCAAGGCCGACGACTTCATCGTCAGCAACCGGCTGGTCAGCCTGATGCTGTCGCAGATCAGCGAGAACAAGGAGCTGACCGCGGTGTTCCAGGACCTGTTCGACCCCGAGGGCTCCGAGGTCTACATCAAGCCGGCGGAGAACTACGTCGAGCTCGGGCGGCCGGTGAACTTCTACACGGTGGTCGAGGCCGCCCGGCGCCGCAACGAGGTGGCGCTCGGCTTCCGCATCCTGGCCCAGGCCGGCGACGCGTCCAAGGCCTACGGCGTGGCGACCAACCCGCCCAAGTCGACCGTGGTCACCTTCGCCCCGGGCGACCGGGTGATTGTCGTGGCGGAGGATTGAGCCGATGACGGGAACGTCGCGCACCCGGGCGCCGCAGCCCAACCTGGTGATCGGCATCGCCGGCGGCTCGGGCTCCGGCAAGACCACCGTCGCCGAGCTGATCGCGCGCGAGCTCGGCCAGCGCCGCGTGGCGATGCTGGTCCAGGACAACTACTACTGCGACCTCGCGCACCTGCCGCTGGCCCAGCGACGCCAGCAGAACTTCGACCACCCGGACGCGATCGACGTCGAGCTGATGGCGGCGCACATCCGCGCGCTCAAGCACGGCCGGCCGATCCGCATGCCGACCTACGACTTCGCCTCCTACCGGCGCCTGGCCCGCACCGTGCCCGTGCGGCCCAAGCGCGCGATCCTCGTCGAGGGGATTCTCGTGCTGGCCTGTCCCGAGCTGCGCGAGCTGATGGACGTCAAGCTGTTCGTCGACACCGACGACGACATCCGCTTCATCCGGCGGCTCAAGCGCGACACCCTCGAGCGGGGGCGCAAGACCGAGGCGGTGATCGACCAGTACCTGGGGACGGTGCGGCCGATGCACCACGAGTTCGTGGAGAAGAGCAAGCGTTGGGCCGACCTGGTGCTGCCGTGGCGCGACTTCAATCCGGCGGCGGTGCAGATGATGATCCAGATGGTGCGCGGGTTCCTCCGGCGCATCGCCCGGCCGGGCGGCGGTCCGGCGCGCCGCGGGTGACTTTTCCGCCGGAACGGCGCATCCTCGCGCGAGGACGGGAGACGAGTCGTGGCTTCTGCAGCGCGTTCCAGGCCCGCTCATCCCAACCTGGTGATCGGCATCGCCGGCGGCTCGGGCTCCGGCAAGACCACCGTCGCCGAGCTGATCGCGCGGGAGCTCGGCCAGCGCCGCGTCGCCACCGTGCTGCAGGACCACTACTACCGCGACCTGGCCCATCTCCCGCCGGCCGAGCGCGCCGAGCGCAACTTCGACCATCCGGACGCGATCGACGTCGAGCTGATGGCCGCCCACGTGCGGGCGCTCAAGCACCAGCAGTCGATCCGCACGCCGACCTACGACTTCACCACCCACACCCGCACCGGCCGCACCGTGCCGGTCCACCCGCGCCCCGCGATCCTCGTCGAGGGGATCCTGGTGCTGGCCTGCGCCGAGCTGCGCGAGCTGATGGACGTCAAGCTGTACATCGACACCGACGACGACATCCGCTTCATCCGGCGGCTCAAGCGCGACACGCTCGAGCGCGGTCGCAAGATGGAGGCGGTGGTCGACCAGTACCTGGAGACGGTGCGGCCGATGCACCACGAGTTCGTGGAGAAGAGCAAGCGCTGGGCCGACCTGGTGCTGCCGTGGCGCGACTTCAACCCGGGCGCCGCCCGGATGATGGTGCAGATGGTGCGCGGCTACCTGCGGCGGATCGCGCGGCCCGCGCCGTAGCCCGCCCGGGCCCGCCCGAGGGATCAGGGCTGCAGCACGCCGTCGGCGACGCGGACGCGGACGCGCCCGCCCTCCTCCAGCGGCACGGTCACGACCCCGTTGCGGACGGTCAACCGTCCGCAGTTGAGCGCCAGCGCGTCGGCGTCCGCGCCGGGGCCGCGCGTGTAGGTGCCGGCGAAGCTCGTGCTCCACAGCTTGCGGCGCCGGCCGACGGACCAGGCGGTGATGCGATCCAGCGCCGCCACCACCACCGTGTCGCCGGTGCAGGCGATGCCGAGCCCGAGGCGCGCCCCGTCGACCCGCAGCGGCGGCGCCGTCGTGTCGTCCGCCGGCAGCTCGAGCGGACCGGCGTTGCCGGCGTCGAGCGACCAGACCAGCTCGAAGCGGCGGGCCTGCGAGGACAGCTCGAACGTCGAGCCCACGGCCCGCCCGGCGAGTTGCACCAGGTCCGGTCCGGACTCCGCGTCGACCTCGGTACGGCAGGTGCACCCGCGCAGCGCCTGGTGCTCCGCCCGCTCGGCCGCCGTCAGCACGCGCAGCTCGCCCGCCTCGTGCGCCCAGACCCGGAACTCGCTGCCGTCGTGGGACAGCACTGCCACGCGATACTCGCCCGCCGGCAGCTCCGTCGTCGCCGCGGCGGTCGAGGTCGACCGGCGACCGTGCCCCTCGGCGGAGGCCACCGGGACCCCGGCGGCGTCGGCGAGCTCCACCTTCAGCGTGCCCCGTTGCGCGCTGGCGGTCACCGCCAGCCGAAGCGGCGCGTCGAGCTTCACGAGCCAGTGCGCGCGCGGCGCGACGTCCGAGGGCTGGTGGACCACGGCCTCGCCGAGCGTCAGCGGCTCCGGGCCGGTCCGCGCCAGCCACAACTCCGCCTCGGCCGGCGGGTCGGTCGCGCCGTCGAAGCGCGCCACGTACTCGCCCGCCGTCAGCGTCAACTCGCCCGTCGCCGCGTCGCTCGGGGCGCCCCCGCCCACCACGGTTCCGTCGGCCGCCAGCACGGCGAGCGAGCCGAGCTCCCGGGACCGGTACTGGAAGGCCCAGACGCCGTCGCGGTCGATCGGCAGGACGACGCCGGTCGCGACCACCCGCCCCTCGACCCGCAGCCGCAGCGGGGACGTGCCGTCCCAGCGGGGCAGGCGCGCGGCCCGCACGCGAACGCGCAGCGGGATCGGCGACTCCTCGCAAACCAGGTGCAGGCGCGCCGGCCCGGCAGGCAGCCGGGCCCAGCCCCAGGCCCCGCGAGCGTCCTCGAGCGGGCCGAGCCGCGGTTCGTCGCCGGCGCCGAGCAGCGTCAGCGAGCAGGACCGCGCCACGCTCTCGGTGGAGTACCACGCGTCCCAGGCCTCGGGCGCCGGGACCGTGAACGACAGGTCGAGCGTCGTGGGGCCGCCGGAGTGGGCCGGGAGGTCGATCTCCATGGTCGTGCCGGGCTCCAGCTCCACGGCCGGCAGCACGCGCGGCCCGTCGTCGCCGCCGCCGACGGAGGCCGCGGGCCCGGTGGTCGCTGGCGCGACCTGCAGCAGGAAGTACGCCGCGATGCCGATGCCGATCACCGCGTCGACCACGAAGAACAGGACGAGCATCCGGGCCACGGGGCTGCGGGCCGGGCGTGGGCCGTCCCCCCGCCGCAGCTGCTCGATCCGCTCCGCCAGCCCCGGCGGCACGTCCGAAGACGCCTCCGGCGGCGGAGACAGCACCGGTGCCTGCAGGTAGCGCGTCGCCTGCACCAGCGTGCCGCAGTAGGGGCACTTCAGCCCGTCGGCGCCGGGAGCCTCCGGGAGCGGAGCGTGACACGCGGGGCACTTGAGGGCGACCGGCATCGCGGGCGTCTCAGGGCACCAGGGCGTCGATCACGTCGAGGATCACGGACAGGTCCGCGGGTGCGGAACCCAGCGGGATCTCGAACCACGCCGGCGCATCGCGGAAGATCGCGCCGGTGTCGTTCGCCACCTGGGTCAGCTGGGTCGAGACCGTTCCGGGGCCGACGGGCGAGCCGTCGATGCTGATCACGCGGATCCCCGCGGCGACCAGCGCCTCGATCGCCGCCGGATAGGCGGGCACGGCGCCGGCGGTCGCCGGGTCGTAGGGGGCGGTCGCCCCGTCGGGCGGGCCGTTGTGCATGCTCGAGTTGCTGAACAACGCGATGAAGCGGTGCGCGCCGGGCCGGAAGCACACCGGCAGCTCGCCGCTCGCGCACGGCGGGGGGCTGTAGTACGGCGGCAGCGGCGACCCGGTGGCCAGCAGCCACAACGCCGGCACGGCGCCGTCCGGCTCGTCGGAACCGTTGAGGCTGGGGATCGCGCCCACGGCGGACACGATGGCTCCCAGCGCGGTGGTCACCGGCTGGATGACGCCGAGCAGCTGGTCGGTGCCGGGGGTGCCGTAGGGCGAGATCGGCAGGTCGCCGAAGTGCGCCACCGCCACGCCCAGCTCCCAGCCGTAGCTGCCGGCGGCGTAGGCGTCGAGCAGGCGCTGGATCGCGGTCGGGAGGTTCGTGCGCGCGGCCTGGTACGACCCCGTGTTCTCGGGCAGCAGGACCAGGTCGACCAGCGGCGGCCCGGCGTCGACCACGACGTCCGGCTCGACGTCGGCATCGGCATCGGCATCGGCATCGCCGTCGCCGTCGCCGTCGCCATCCGCGTCCCCGTCGGCGTCGGCGTCGGCGTCGGCGTCGGCGTCGGCGTCCGCGTCTCCATCTCCGTCGGCGTCGCCGTCGGCCGCGCCGGGCTCGCAGCTGCGGGTTTCGGCGTTGCAGTGTTCGGTGGGAGCGCAGGGCGGGTTGCAGGCCGACACGCAGGTCCCGTCGAGGCAGAGCTCGCCGGCGGGACACTCCGTCGGGCAATCGCCGCCGCCGCAGGCGGCGACGAGCGGGGCGAGGAGGCCGGCGACCAGCGCCGCGAGCCGCAAGAGACCTTGGTGTGTCATGTTCGAAGCTCCTTCCCGGCGATCTCGATGCCCCGACATGATGTGGCATCGGGCGGCTTTTGCCAAGTCGTGGTTCGGCGGCGGGCGCCTCGTGGGACGGGTGGTCGGTCGCGATCAGTTCGCGGCGCGCAGGGCGGCGTCGAGGGCGGTGGCGACGGCGGTCAGCTCGTGGGCCAGCTCTCCGGCCCGCGGGTCCTCGGCCAGGCGGAGCAGTCGTTCGCGGATCGCCTCCGTCGTGCCGCGCAGGACATCGAGCCGGGCGGCGAGGGCTTCGGCGGCGCCGCCGGGGCTGTCCTGCGCCTCGCGCAGCCGGGCCAGCTCCGCCTCTCGCGCGCGCAGCAGTGCGGACAGCTCGGCGGCCTGGAAGATTCTGCAAACCCAGGCATTTCACACCCGAACC
>CAZMRP010000241.1:0-7456 GCA_964568275.1 uncultured Myxococcales bacterium | reverse complement strand
CCTGCCCCGACGGCAGTCTGGCCTGCGGCGACGGCTGCGGCCTGGAGTGAGCGTCGCCGACGGCGACGGGCGTCCCGTCCGCCGGGCCCCGCGGGCCTCAAGAGTCGTCTTCGCGGCCCTGCTCCGGCCGGCGACGTCCTCCGGCGCGCGAGCTGCGACCGGCTGGACTCGTGCGGCGTCACGTGCCAACCTGGGACCTCGTGGATGCACGGCACTGCCGCGAGACGCGGGAACAGGTCGCCGGCTCGTGTGTCGGGCTGGTGGAGGCTCTGCGCGGCGGCTCGCGCCTCGTCGTCTTCACCCACGACAACCCGGACCCGGACGCGATCGCGGCGGCCTGGCTGCTGGCCGGCATCGCGGAGAGCCTGCAGCTCCGGACGCGGATCGTCCACGCCGGTCGGCTCGGACGAGCCGAGAACCGGATGATGGTCCGCCGGCTGCGCATCCCGTTGCGCGCCGTGGCCGACGGCGGGCTTCGGCTGCGGAACGGTGACCGCGTGGCGCTGGTGGACGCACAGCCCGGAACGGGCAACACGTCCCTGCCCGCGGGCGTTCGCTGCGACATCGTGCTCGACCACCACCCGCGCCGCCGTTTCGAGGCGCGGTTCGTCGACATTCGACCGGACTTCGGCTGCACGACGACGCTGGTCCTCGAGTATTTCGAGGCGTGCGGACTGGTTCCGGACGCGCGGCGGGCGACGGCCGCGGCCTACGCCGTCATCTCGGAGACGCAGGATCTGCAGCGGGAGGCGACGCGCGCGGACCGGCTGGCGCTGGGGCGTCTGATGCCCCGCCTGCGGCTCACCGAGTTGGGGCGCATTCGCCACCCTCCGCGACGACGGGCCTACTACGAGACGATCGCGCGCGCGATGCGCGAGGTCCAGCTCGGGCGGCACGTCTGCGTCTGCCATGTCGGGCCGGTGCCGTCGGCCGAGGTGGTGGCCGAGCTGGCGGACCTGCTGGTTTCGATGGAGCGCATCACCTGGTGTCTGGTGTCGGGGTGGTGTCGCCAGCAGGCGGTGCTGTCGATCCGGACCACCTGGCCCAGGGCGAACGCGGACCGGGTCGTGCGTGCGGTGCTCGGACGGGCCGGGCACGGCGGCGGGCACGGGATGATGGCCGGGGGCGCCCAGCCGGCGCCCAGCCTCGCGGTCTACCGTTCCCTCGCCGCGGCCTTCACGCAACGGTTCGTGGCACGGGTGGCTCCGCGGATGAAGGCGCCGCTGGCGCCGCTGCTGCCCGACGCCGACCTGCCGACGACGGAGCCGGCCGGCCGCGAATGAGACCCGACCGGCCCGTCGCACGGGGATTGCCCGAACGTCGTTCCTGCCGCTATCGCCCGCGCACCGAGAGGGAGGCCCCCGATGACCGATCGTCGAAGGCTCGTGGGGACGTTCGTGCTGCCGACGTTGCTGGCGCTGGCGGGGACCGGCTGCCCCGCCGGCTGCATCGCCCTCGCCGACTTCCTGTCCTACGAAGGCGAGCAGCAGGAAGCGCTCGCGACCCTCGAGCCGTTCTGCACGCCGACGGACCATCGCACCTGCGGCCTGTTGGCCGAGCTGGACGTCTACGACGAGCAGGCGGGAGCGCAGCGCCGGGAGCGGCTGCGTGCCGCCTGCGCCGACGCCGGGTACGGCCCCGGAGACTACGACGAGGGAGACTACGGCGGCGGAGACTACGACAGCGGCGAATACGGCGCGGACTGAGCCCGTGAAGAAACCGGGCGAAGCATCCACCGGCGTGTACGGGGATTGCGGGAACCACAGGTTGTCGAGGGCGCGGCGATGAAGCGCCGAACCGACGCGCCGGGCGAGGTCGAACGCGGTGTCGCAGCGCTCGGCGGCGACCAGCCGCCGGGGTGAGCTGCAGCCGCACCGGGAGTCAGCGCGCCTTGAGCCGCTCGAGCAGCGCGCGCGCCTCGGCGTGCCGGGCGGCGTCATGGTCGCCGCAGATCAGCGGGAAGATCTCGGGCTGTCTCGCGATCTCCGGCTGGTCGAAGCCCCAGCGGGCGAGCAGCGATTCGCACGCATGGTAGCGAACCAGGTAGTCGATGTCGCCGACGGCGTCGAGCAGCGCGGCCTCGTCGTCGGCGCCGCCGAAGAACCGCAGGCCGATCGCTGCATCGATCCGGGTCGACCACGGCTGCCGGCTGCGCAGGACGGCGACGAGCTCGCGCGCCAACGCGGGGTCGGGACGCAGGCGGTGGACCGCCAGTGCCAGCCGCACGCGCTCGTCGCCCGACGCGCGCGGCATCTGCTCGCGGATCGCAGCGGCCTCGTCGGCCTCGCCCATCGCCGCGAGCGCCTGGCCGGCGTGGGAGTCGCCGAGCGACACGCCGAGGCGCAGCATCGCGATCGCCTGCGCGCGCGGCTCGCCCCGGAGGCCGGCGACGCCGTCGGTACGGAGGCCGTCGTGCCAGATCATGTGGTCGGTGCCGAAGGTCCGTTCCTTCCAGCTTCGCCAGTTCCGGCCGGGGTCGGTCACCGCGGCGTCGTCCCCGCCCGCTTCGTGGTCGCATCGCATCGAGGACCGGCCGGGCGCCGCCGGCCATCGTGACGGCCGCGGCGGAGACGGAGAGCTCATCGTAGTCCACCTTCGACCACGATCCGCAGGATGTTCCGGCCTTCCGCTCCCGTCAAGTCGTGAGTCTCCAGTCGTCGTGCAGCCTGCCCGATGGGCTCGCCACACCCGATGGGCTCGCCAGGGACACCCGACGGAGTTGACCGTCTCGCCACGTTCGGCCTACGACCGTGCGGGAGTGGCCGGCTTGCCCACGAGTGTAGACGCTCGCAGCATTGCGCGGGTCGGCGATCGTGGGAGGCGGGGGACCACCGATGAGGAAGGAACCGGGATTCCGTCGGCCTTGGTGACTCGCAGCCTCGCAAGTGGCCGCGCCGAGCGCGATTCGATTCCCGCGCTGGTGGGTGAGCGTCTACAGTCCTCGGGGATCCCACGCCCTCCGGTTGACCCTCCAGCCGTTCCTGGACGCCCTGGGGACCGACCGCATGGGCGACGCGGGGATCGTCGTCAACTGGGCGGTGTTCCTGGTGGTCGCGCCGCTCGCCCGTGCTCCACGGCCTGCTGGTGCGCCGGGCGCGACGACGGGCCTCCGAAGCGCCGCCGGCGCGTGGCGCGGCGCAGGTGCGGTGGGCGGCCTCGCTCCTGCTCCTGCCGCCGGCCGTCGGGGCGAACGCCGCGGCCTACCGGATGTTCGGGAGCCGCTCCGAGCACCTCGGCATCCTCGACCTGCTGATTGCGGCGATGGTCGCCGCCGTGGCCTACCTCCCGTTCCGCACGCACGTCTTCATCGAGAACTCCGGACGGAGAAGGGGAGCATCGCGTCGTTCCTGCTGGCCTGCGCGGCGCTCACGCTGCACGCGGTGCTGGAGGGCCAGGGCTGCAGCGGGACCAGGGTCCTCACCCGGATGCTCTCGGTCGCGGTCTAAAGCGGTGACTGGACCGGATGCGGCCCTGCAGCGCAGCGGTGAGGGCTTCGCGGCCGGCGTGGAGGCGGCCCGTCGTCAAGGCGAGCAGTTTCTCCGGCTCCGTCTCACCCCCGGCGATGGGAGGTGCTTTCCACCGGGGCCTCGCCCGCCGCCGTCGGCGTGATGGTATTCGGGTGCGGTGACGGCGTCTCGTACCACTATCCCGCGGTGCCGGTTCCCCCGCGCGGCTGAAGGGTTCCCGCCGCGGACGCGGACGCGGGGCGCTCGCGGTCCCTGCGCCCCCCAGCCGGGTTCGCCGTGCGGCGACAGGCCGTCGTCGCACGATCGAACCGTCGGGACTCAGCAGCCGCTGTCGCAGATGCAGGTTCCGCTGCCGGCGCAGGTCTGCGAGCAGCCCGCGGTGCACTCCTCCAGGATGCAGTTGCCGGTGCCGCTGCAGAGCGACGTGCAGTCGTTGCCGGTGCACTCGAGGGTGCAGTTGCCGGTGCCGTTGCAGGCCACCGAGCAGCCTCCGCCGGTGCAGGTGAAGTCGCAGTTCATGATGCCGTCGCAAGTGAAGTGGCAGTCGCCGTCGGGGCAGTCGTAGCTGCAGTTGCCGATGCCGTCGCAGGCACAGGTCCGGCCCGCCTCGCAGATCCCGTCCTCGTTGCCGATGTCGCCGAACATGCACGCCGACCCGACCCCGAGCAGCACGACGCCCCAACCGACCACCTCGCGCGCCCGACCCCTGCTTTTCATGGCGCTCCTCCTTTGCACGGCGGGTCCCGGTTGCGAAGGACGTGCCGGGAGAATAGCTCAAGGGAAACGCCGTTCCGGCGTTCCAGGCGCCGTGCGTCGTCAACCTCCGTTCACGCGCGAGTCGGAACCGGAGACCACGGGCTTCGGCGGAGGACGTCGTCGGCGTCGGCATCCGGAGACCACCCTCGTCCACCTGCTCGCCCGCGGACTACCGTACGCGCGCCTCGAAACCGACAGCCGGCAACTCCGCCCGCGCCCGCCGGGAACGACGACGGTTCGTCAGGGGGCACAGGGGGCGGAACGGGTGCACCTCGCCCGTTCGATGGCCCCGTTCGTCTCGCTGTCGAAGGCCGACCACGAGGAGCCGTCCCACTGACAGACCGCGGAGCTCGTCCGGAGCTCGGAAACCAGATAGCCGGTCTCGAATCCCTCCGACTGACAGAACGCCACGACGGACGTCGCGGTTCGCCGGATGTAGCGCGACGCTCCTCCGCAGTAGGCGGTTGGGCGATCGTACGATGCTTCGCACGGGAGCAGTGCGGAGTCGTCCCCCGGTGTGTCGGTCGGTACGTCGACGACATCCTCGGGCACCTCGGCCGGCACGTCGGCCGGCGGCTCGACGACGTCCCCGTCGGTCGGCCGAATCGGGATGCAGAACAGGTCGCACTCCATCCCCTCGCAGAGCGAGCCGGTCACGTGCCGGTAGCCCGGCGAGCAATCGCAGGTCGGACCGTCGGCGACCTCGCGACACGAGCCGTGACCGTTGCAGTCGATCCCCTGACACGGGTCGTCCGTCGCGAGCGGCACGCAGCTCAGTTCCTCCGGGCGGTAGCCGTGGATGCACGCGCAGTACGCCTCGCCGTCCTCCACGCAGAAGCCGCGCGAGGAGCAGTCCTGCGCGTTGCACGGGTTCACGTCGCCCGACTTGCAGCCCAGGAACGGCACGAGCAGCAGGACCAGCTCGACCGCCAGCGCACTTCGTTCGGACATCACCTGTCCCTCCCGCGGCCGCGAGGCCCCGGCGCGATCCGCCGGGACGCTGCGGCCACTACGCGAATTCACCACCGTCGTCCGCGCCGTCGTTTCCCTCACCGAATGACATTCTGTATCCGATCTGCCGCGAGGCGGCAAGGCGCCCGGCGGGCGTCCACGCGCCGATCATCGCCCACGGCGAGCCGGACGCTGGACGGCATCGGTGGTCACCCTGTCGACCACGAGTTGGGCGACGCGACGGGTTGCGCGGTCGCGAGGAGTGGTTCTGTGGACGCGCGCGGCAAGGCGCGGGTCGCCGGTCGTGCGCGGCGCGGGACCGTCGGCAAGGAAGGAACTGGAGTTCCATCGGCGGCAGGGAAGGGCGCCAAGGCCGATCAAGGTCTTGACATGCGGGCCGGATGACCGTACCTTTTCTACGGTAGATTGCTGACGGACGACACCATGAGCCTTGCAGCACAAACGATCCTGGAGCCCGGGAGAACCTACCGAACGCGGGAACTGCGTCGCTTCGGCGCGAACCCTGCGCGCCTGGCTCGTCGCCTCGTCCGCGAGGGGAAGCTTCAGCAGGCAGCGCATGGGCTGTTCTACGCCCCGGTGAAGAGCCGATTCGGGCAAGCCCCGCCTTCGGAAGAGGAGATCCTGCGGGGCTTCCTCGGCAGCAGTCCCTTCGTGATCACGGGACCGCCGAAGTGGAACGCTCTGGGGCTCGGCGCCACGGCGATGTTCGCGGCGACGCTCGCGTACAACCAGCGGCGCACGGGCGAGTTCACCTTCGACGGCCGTCGCTTCCTCCTGCGTCGCGTCTACTTTCCCGAGCGCCCCACGCCGGAGTGGTACGTCATCGACCTGCTCCAGCACCACGACATGGCCGGTGCCCCGCTCGCCGAGCTCGAGAAGCGACTCGTCACGACTCTGCGGGAAGGACGATGGCACCGGGAGCGGCTGCGTGCGATGGCCGAGCAGTACGGGACCAAGGCCACGCTCGAACTGGTCGAGCGATCCCTGCGAGAAGCGGGCGAAGCACGATGACCTTCATTCACCGGGACAGGGAGTTCAAGCAGCTCGTCCGGATCGTGGCGCGGTCGACGGGGATTGCGGCGGCGCTCATCGAGAAGGACTACTGGGTGACACACACGCTGTGGGCCATTCACCGGACCGGGCTCGACCTCTGGTTCAAGGGCGGCACCTCCCTCTCGAAGGGCTTCGGGCTGATCCGGCGCTTCTCCGAGGACCTCGACTTGATGGTCGAGCGCGGCAAGGTCACGAGCCTCCCGGTGGTCACGAGTTGGACCAGCGCCAACAAGGGTCCGGCGGCCAAGCGCCGCGCCTTCTACGACGCGCTCGCTGCCGCGCTCATCGTTCCCGATGTCACCATCGAGCAGGACGGGACTCGCTTCGACAAGCAGGCGCGCGGCGCGGACTACCTGGCTCGCTATCCCGGCGCGCTGCTCACCGAGCTCGCGCCGACCATGCGCCCGTTCGTGCGCCTCGAGATCGGCCGCGCCCGCGTCGTGCCCCACGTTCAGAAGCCGCTCGGCTCCTTCGTGCATGCCCACCTCGAGCAACAGGATCTCCTCGGGGACTTCGAAGACAACCGACCCGCCGGCGTGCGTTGCGTCCATCCCATGGTCACGCTCTTGGAAAAGCTCGACGCGATGTCACGCCGCTACGGCCGCGACGTTCTGGAGCCGGACGGCATCGTCCGCCACTACGAGGACGCCGCGCAGATCATCCGCGCCGAGGATCGACTGCCCGCGATGGAGTGGACCGCCCTGGGCCTGGCGCAGGACATGCTCGCGGGCAAGGGCATCGTCGCACTTCCGAACCCGGATGAGCCGGCGCTGGTTCTCGCCGAGCCCGACAAGCGCGCCGCCGTCGAACGCGCCTACGCGAGGATAGCGCCGATGTTCTGGGGGCCGCGAATCCCTCTCGACGAGGCCTGCGACACGATCCGCGCTTGGATCGGAAACCTGCGCCGGAAGGGATAGTCGCCGCCGATCACGCGGCCCCTGGCTCCGCCCCAAGGACGTCGCGCGGGTCGCGGATCGTGCGGGGCCCGGGACCACCGACGAGGAAGGACCCGGAGATCCGTGGGCGTCGGGGACGCGCAGCCTTCCCGACGGCCGCGCCGAGCGCGACTCGATTCCCGCGCTTCTCGGCGAGCGTCCACGCTTCGTCGACGGGCGCGTCCTCCGGCGGGCCGCCGTCGCCGGCGCCCCGGCCTGCCCTAGTATGGAACGGCCCGCCGTCAAGACCCCGGGCGTCGGCGACGCGGTGTC
>CAZMRP010000240.1:0-7469 GCA_964568275.1 uncultured Myxococcales bacterium | reverse complement strand
CGACGAGCAGCCTGCAGCCCGAAGACATCGTCACCTTCGGCGGCCTGGCAGGCGGCGTGGTCGGCCGAATCGTCCGACAGCACCACGGCCGCATCCGTCACTGCTACGAGGCCGCGCTGCGGGTCGCGCCGGAGTTGACCGGGCGCGTGACCGTGAAGTGGGTGATCTCGGCCCAGGGCACCGTGGACTCCGCCGAGGTCACCGTGAACGCCACCGGCAGCGACTCGCTGGCGGCCTGCATCGTCGCAAGGGTCAAGCGCATCACCTTCCCGCAGGCCGACGGGGTCACCACGGTCACCTACCCGTTCACGCTGCGGCTCGCCGAACCCGACGCGGGATCTTCGGCCGCGCCGCCGCCCGACGGCGAGGTGCCGGCGCCCTGACCCTCGTCGCCTTGCCGCCGTTGACTTCCACCGCCTTCCCGATGTTCCATCCCCCCTCGAAGGAGGGACACCAACCACATGCGCACCGACCTCGATGACTACTTCTCCTGGGAGGACGAAGAGAAGCTGGAATACGCCAACGCCGTGCTCGCACCGCTCGTGCCGGCGTTCCAGGGCAAGCTCAAGCGTGTCGACGACGATGAGCTGCACCTGCAGGGAGAGCTCGGCGGCCGCAAGTTCCGCCTCAAGGTCGACTTCGACTCCGGCTGGATGACGCTCGAGCTGCGGATCGCCAATCGCAAGGGAGTGCTGTCGCTGCACCGCGACAAGGATCAGGCCTCCGGGGCGCCGCCGGAGGAGCCCGACGAGTGGGACGAGCAGGACCGGCGGGAGACGAAGGAGTTCCTCGCGCCGCACATCTACATCGAGGAGTACGCGGACGAGTTCGCGGCGATGAAGCAGCTGCTGGGGACGCTGCCCGGCAACACACTGCCGGAGATCGCCAAGTTCATGGACGCGACCCAGGCCAGCCGGCTGCTGGTCGACGCGGAGAAGCTCGAGGTCGGCTTCGACCCCGAGTACTACAAGGTCGGGTTGGACAAGCTGCTGCCGTACGCGGTGCAGTTCACGAGCTGGCTGGCCGGCCTGTTCGAGGCGGGCGACCAGCAGGTATCGGCCAAGCCGCGCGTCTACATCGGCGGCCAGGCGGTCACCGGCGGCGCGCTCAACCTGGTCAGCTGCCAGTTCTGCGGCGGCAAGGTCCAGCTCGACCCCGCCGGCCACTGCCCGAACTGCGGCGCCGTCAACCGCACGTAGCGCCGACCCCGGCTACCACCTCCCCGCGATCGCCGTCCCGCACTTCACGCACTTCCCCTGGCGCAGGCCGCGGACGTCGGCGCGGAAGCCGACCCGCCGCACGACGAGCGCTCCGCAGCCGGGGCACACGGTCGACTCGCCCTCCCCGCCCGGCACGTTCCCGACGTAGACGTACCGCAGCCCCTCGGCCTGCCCGATGCTCCGCGCCGTGGTCAGCCGCTCGACCGGCGTCGGCGGCAGGTCCAACGTGCGATAGTCCGGGTAGAACCGCGAGAGGTGCCACGGGATGTCCCGCCCCAGCCCCGCCAGATAGCGGGCGATCGAACGCAGCTCCTCGTCCGAGTCGTTGCGTCCCGGGATGACCAGCGTCGTCACCTCGACCCACACCCCCCGCTCGACCAGCCGCTCCAGCCCCGCCTTGACTCCGTCGAGCGGTCCCTTGCAGTGGACGCGGTAGAAGTCCGGGGAGAAGCTCTTGAGGTCGACGTTGGCGGCGTCGAGGAACGACTCGGCCGCGTCGTCGACCGCGGCGGGCGTCAGCATCCCGTTGGTGACGAAGACGTTGCCGAGCCCCGCCGCGCGCGCGGCGGTGCCGACGTCCCGGCAGTACTCGTAGAACACCGTCGGCTCGGTGTAGGTGTACGAGACCGACGCGCAGCGCGCCGCCGCGGCCTGCCGGACGACCTGTTCGGGCGCCCGGAACTCCCCTGCCGGCATCCCGTCGCCATCGTGCTCGCGGCACTGCGAGATCGAGTGGTTCTGGCAGAAGTCGCAGCGCAGGTTGCAGCCGCAGGTGGCGACGGAGAGCGAGCGGCTGCCGGCGAGATAGTGGAACAGCGGTTTCTTCTCGATCGGGTCGTCGTGGACGGCGACGAGCCGGCCGTAGCTGACGGTCTCGAGCGTCCCGCCGGCGTTGCGGCGCGCGCCGCACAACCCGTACCGCCCGTCGTCCAGCTCGCAGCGCTGCGCGCACAGCTCGCACCGCACGCGCCCCCCGTCGCAGCGGTTCCAGAACATCGCCTCGCGTACGGACATCGCCGTTCCCCGCTCAGAGCCGGAAGATGAACTCCAGCCGCGCGCCGTCGAACGGCGGGAACTCGCGGCAGACGCCGCCGAGGCACTTCTGGCCGCCGCGCTGGCTGCCGATCTTGCCGCGGATCGTGAGCCAGTCGAGCGCGAACCACTGGATGCCGCCCGAGCCGAACCAGTGTTCGAAACGCGCCTGCTCGGTGTCGTACTCGAAGGTGCCGATGATCCCGCCGATCCCCGCCCAGTCCAGGCTCAGCCCGGTCGTCCCGCGACGGTAGCCGTACATCGTCCCGATGTCGTTCTTCTCCCACTCCTCGTGCAGCATCATCGCCGACAGCGAGAGCGGGCCCCAGAGGTGGATGCCGACGTCGAACTTGAGGTGCCACAGCGTGCGGTAGTCCTCGGTGCCGCCGAACGGGTCGGGCTGCCAGGCGTGACGGTAGCCGCCGGAGAGCCGCGCCTGGGACCGGCCGTCGTCCCAGGTCACCTCCACGCCGCCGTAGCCGTGCACGGCGTCGCGCTGCGCCTCCGACAGGTCCTCGGCCCCGGCGAACGCCCCGTAGACCGCCAGCCAGTCCAGGATCTGGTAGTCGACGCGCACGCGCCCGCCCCGCACGTCGTACTCGCTCTCGATCAGCTGGTCCTCCTGGTCCGCGATCGGCGGCCGGGTGTAGGGCCAGCGCACGTTCAAGGCGTCGGTCGTCGTCGAGAGGATGTCGAACCCGTGGTACTCCTTGTACTCGAGCGCCACCTGGACCGGCCCCCAGGCCCCGCCCGCGTCGGCCCAGACGGCGAAGGCGTCGTCGGTGCGGTCCTCCCGGAACGAGCGGTGCAGGCCGTCGGCTTCGAGGTACAGCCGCAGCCCCCACGGCAACTCGGGGAAGTCGAGCGCCCCGCCGCAGGCCACGAGGTCGGTCTGCTCGACGTCGTCGGCGTGCGGCCGGTAGTCGACCGCGTGCACCAGGATCCGGTTGCCCGACCACAGCTCGACGCCCACCTGCCCCGCGGACACCAGGTCCATCGGATCCTCGGAGATCAGGTTGTACCGCTCGTCGACGTTGGTCACGTTGACCAGCCCGGCCATCGCCAGCAGGTCGACCCGGTCGGCGACGCGGCCGTCGACTCGCGCGCCGCGCAGCGAGCTGTCGAGCCCCAGCTCGTCCTCCTTGCGCAGCGAGAGCACCAGGCCGCGCCCGAGGTGCGCATAGAAGTCGCCGCCGGTGACGGTCCAGTCGTCGGTCAGCTGCACCCGCGCGTAGGCCCGCTCCAGCCGGTAGTCGCCGACGTGGCCGTAGTCGCCGGTGTCGTCCGCTTCGACCCCGTGCCGCAGGTAGTACAGCCGCTCGCGCTCCGCCCGCTCCTCCGCCGTCTGGTCCCCGAGCCACGTCGGATACAGGAACCGGAAGGTCGACGTATCGATCCGGAAGCCGGCGTCGATCCCCTCGGCCTGGATCCCGACGTTCAGCCGGTTCTTGATGTCCCAGTAGTAGTCGTCGTCCGGGCGGTCGTTGCCGTTGTCCCACAGCCACTCGCCGATCAGCGTCTCGGTGATCGAGTACACCGTGTCGGCGCCCGCGGGCGCGGACCAGGCCGCGACGGCCAGCGCCGCGGACAACCACAGCCGGGCACGGGTCACTGCGCCGCCGGCCCCCCCGCGGCCGGGGCGTTCAATTCGACGAGCAGCGCGCGCACCTTCGCCTCGATCTCCTCGAAGTCCCCGGGCACGTACCCCTCGTGGGCCCACACCCGCCGCCCCTGGCCGTCGATGATCACGAGGAACGGCGTGGCGGCCCGCGGATTGTACAGCCCGGCGACCCGGCTCTCCTCGTCCAGCAGCACCGGGAAGGTGAAGCCCAGGCGGCGCGAGACGGTCCGGACGTCGGCGACGGTGTCGGGCGGGTCGAGCGCCACGGCGAGGACCAGCAGGCCCGACCCGGCCAGCTCCTCGTACAGCCCCTGCAGCGCCTGCAGCTCCGTGCGGCAGCTCGGGCAGAACGAGGTCCAGAACGACATCACGATCACCTCCTGGCCGAGGTGCTCGCCCATGCGGAAGGTCTCGCCCGCCGTGGTGCGCAGCGAGAAGTCGGAGGCCGGACCCAGCCCCGCCGTCGCCCCCTGCCCCGCCCCGCAGGAGGCCGCCGCCAAGCCCCAGACCAGGGCACCGCTCGCCAGCAGTCCGCGCATGCCGCTACCCGCGATCCGCGATCGACCCCAGGTACCGTTCGACGGAGGACTCGAGCCCCGAGGCGTCCCAACCCATGACGATGTCCAGGATCTCCATGTCGGTCAGGTCGACCAGCATGTTCATCGGCGTCGCGGCCTTGTCGAAGTAGCGCCCGAGCACGAACGGCTCGTCGGCCACCGTCGGGAACTCGAAGCGGTACCGCGTGGCGTAGTTGCGCGCGTAGGCCACCCCGGCCGGGTTCCCCGACGCGTCCTCGAACACCACGGCCAGGAGCTGCAGCCCCTGCGGGTGGTAGGTGGTCCACAGCGCCGGCAGCGCCGCGGACTCCACGCCGCACACGCTGCACCAGCCGGCGGTGGCGTAGATCCACAGCAGCTTGACCGAGTCGTCGGCGTAGATGTCGGCCAGCTCGAACGCCGCCCCGTCGATGTCGATGAACCGCAGGTTCTCCAGCCGGTCGCCCACCGCGATGCCGTACGGGCCGGGCGGGTAGCCGTCGGGACCGATCGGCTCGTCGGGCCGCGCCGCGTCGTCCTCCGCCACCTCGACCGGCGTGTCGACCGGCACGTCGGCCCCGTCCTCCACCACGTCCGGAGTGCCGTTCGAATCGTCGTCGGAACAGCCGGGCGCCGAAACCGCGAGCGCCAGCACCGACCAACCCGCCCACCAAACCGTCTTCATCCTGTCGCTCCTCGTCGGGCCGCGCCGAGCCGCCGGCCCGAAAGTGGTGTATAGTCTGCCATCGCCCCGCAGGGTTGGCAACTCGGCCGGGCGCCCCGAAGAGGAGTGATCGATGCGTTCGAACCCGTCTCCCCCCCGAACGGTTTCCCCGACACTGCGGTTCGCGCTCGCCGCCGGCCTGGCGTCCCTCCTGGCCCTCGCCTGTTCCGACGACGACGGCGGTTCCGACGTCGGCGACACCCCGACGGACGTCCTCAACGAGACCGGCCCGCAGCTCGGCTTCGGCGAGGCGTGCACGACCGACGGCCAGTGCCGCAGCGGGCTCTGCGTCGAGGAGCTGTGCACGCGAACGTGCGCGTACCGCAGCGACTGCCCCGACGAGGGGTGGACCTGCGCCGCGGCGGAGGACGACCGCGTGCTGTGCCTGACCACCCGCTACACCGACGGCGAGGGCCGCTACGGCGACCCGTGCTTCGCCGTGGTCTGCGACGAGGCGGCGGGCTTCCGCTGCATCCGACGGACCGAGGACGACCCGTACGCCTACTGCACGCACGACTGCGCCGACGACCGCGACTGCCCGTACCAGATGGTCTGCCGCAGCGGCGGCGACGGGACCTACTGCCGCCCGCGCACGTTCTGCGAGCCGTGCCTGCTCGACGACCAGTGCGGGTACGCCAACGACGACTGCATTCCCGACGACTCCGGCGCGCTGTTCTGCTCGCAGGCCTGCGACCCCGCCCGCCCGACGACCTGCCCCACCGACGCCGACTGCGTGGAGACCGAACCGGGCCGCTTCCAGTGCAAGCCCGCCTTCGGCCGCTGCGTCGGCGACGGCGAGCTGTGCCACCCGTGCCGCGAGGACGCCGACTGCGCCCCCGACTCGCTCTGCATCACCGACCGCTACACCCAGTTCTCGTTCTGCGGCTCGCCCTGCACCGGCCCCGCCGACTGCCCGATCGAGTACTACTGCACCAGCGACACGCTCCAGTGCCGCCCGCGCAAGGGCTCCTGCGACCAGCCCTCGGGCGGCGGCCGGACCTGCAACAACTGCGCCGACTTCACCGACTGCTACAACGGCTGGTGCCTCGACACCAACGGCGACTACCGCGGCGACGCCTGCGCCGACGACTGCGATCCGGACGACCCGGACTCCTGCGGGCCCTGGGCCGGCTGCTTCGAGCTGCGGAGCGGCACCACCCTCGTCGGCTACGGCTGCCTGCCGCACGAGGGGATCGCCTGCTGGCAGTACATCCAGTGCATGGAGTCGTGCCCCGACGGCGAGCCGTGCTCGCTGTCCTACTGCCGCTGAGCGACGCTAGTTGCAGCCGGCGCGCAGCACCGCGATCAGCACCACGATGCCGAACGCCCCGAGGATGTAGATCGTCCCGGCGTGCCGGTGGGCCCAGCTCTTCGGCGGCGCCCCGGCCTCCGCGGCCGCGGGCGGCGGCGCGCCCCGCTCGCCCTTGTCCGACCCCTTCGCGACCGCAGCTTCCGACTTGCCGTCGCCCTTCCCGTCGCTCGATCGTCTCGCCATCTTCCCTGCTCCCGGTCGCCTCCCCGCCCCCGGGCTCGTCCCTCGTCGGGCTCGATCCGCGGGCGACGGAGACGTTGCTGTCCCCGGACTCGGCGGGCCGAACGGGACGGCTGCCCGCCGTCCGGCCGCGCACGAACACCACGAGCCTCAGGCGACGGGACGAGGAGGACGCTCGACGCGCAGGCGGTGACCCGGCCGGTCGGCCGACTCCGCGGCGCGACGCGGAGCAGCGAGCCGGCGGCTCGACGGGGACGGCAGGCCGACCCCGCTCGCCGGGGCGACCGACAGAAGTGGAAGATTCGGCCCGGCCGTGGGGACGCTCTGCCCCGGCTCCGGCAGCTCGAGGGCCCGGACGTCGCCCGCGGCGTCGCGCACGGACGTCTCGCCCGCGGCGCCCGAAGCAGGGCCCGGGGCCCAGGCGGCGGCGCCGAGCAGCACCAGCAGCAAGGCCGAGGGGCGGAAGGCGCGCGACCACCCGCCCCGGGACGACGACCCGGGGTGCGGCGGCCCCCCGCCGGAAGCGCGAATGCTCACGGGGAACGACCCTAGCCTCCCGGACCATCGGCGTCCAGATCTCTCGGCGGGCGGGAGCCGGTAGGCCGGCCCCGAACGGACGCCGGCCGAAGCGAGGCCCCGGGGCCCGGGAAGAGAGTGCGCAGGCCGGGAGCCCCGACGATCGAATCGACGCCCGCCCGTGAATAGCGTGGGGCACCTGAGCGTCCGTACCGCGCCCGAGGCATCGCCCCGACCACGAGGCGTTGCCCGCCGGGGTGAGGTTGCGGAGGGCCCGGTTTCGGGGTACCTTCCCGACACCCTGCTTGGGTAGAGAAAGGGAGAGGGA
>CAZMRP010000239.1:0-7478 GCA_964568275.1 uncultured Myxococcales bacterium | reverse complement strand
TTTCCGAAGTGACGGGAATCCTATGGCTCACTGATCACGGCTGACGGAACTCTGGTGCTCTACGTCTTCCTCGTACTGGCGCATGACCGACGCCGCGTGGTCCACTTCAACGTGACGCCGAACCCGACGTCGGAGTGGACGGCGCGGCAGATCACGGAGGCGTTCCCCTGGGACTCCGCACCGCGGTACATGATCCGTGATCGCGATTCGATCCTCGGCGACATCTTCCGCGGCCGGGTGAAGGCGATGGGCATCACCGAGGTGCTCATCGCGCCGCGCTCGCCCTGGCAGAATCCGTACGTCGAGCGGATGATCGGGACGCTGCGTCGAGACCTGCTGGATCACGTCGTGGTCATCGACGAGAAGCACCTTCGTCGGCTTCTCCGCGAGTACCTGGGCTACTACCACGGCGCGAGGACGCATCTCTCGCTCGGGGAGGATGCGCCGACTCCTCGGCTGGTCCAGCCGCCGTCGATGGGGGAGGTCGTTTCGATCCCGGTCCTGGGCGGCCTTCATCACCGATATGTGCGTCGGGCGGCTTGACCGTCCGACGTCGATCGCTCGCATCTCGATGTGCGGCCGGTGGTCCCGGGGCGGCAGAGGTGTGCGTCCGGCGAGACGCGCCGGCCCTTCCCCGCCGCTCGGCCCGTCGCCGACACCGCTCGCTGCCGCATCGCCCTCCCGGTCATGCCGGCGCCCCGGCGGTTGACGCGCTCCATGACGCGCCGTTCGAGTTGCTGGTAGGGACAGGTCGCGGATGTCGGTGGGGTCGGTGACGGGCGCTACTGCGGCAGCTGCTCGGCGGGGGTGGTCGGCGGCTGCTCCGGCGCGTCGATCGGCTCGAGCGCCTCGGCCTGGTCGGGGGTCCAGAGCTGGCCGCCGCGGTACTCCATCGAGGCCGGGACGTCGCCGAGGAACGACTCGGGCTCCGCCAGCACCAGCGCCTCCCGCAGCACCTCGTCCATGTGCTCGACCAGCACCAGCCGCAGCGCCTGCAGCACGCGCCGCGGCACGTCCTTGAGGTCCTTGCGGCTCTCCTTGGGCATGATCACGGTGGTGATGTTGCCGCGGTGGGCGGCGAGCAGCTTCTCACGCAGGCCGCCGATGGCCAGCACCCGGCCGCGGAGCGTGATCTCGCCGGTCATCGCCACCTCGCAGCGCACCGGGATGTGCGTCAACGCCGAGACCAGCCCCGTCGCGATCGTGATCCCGGCGCTCGGACCGTCCTTCGGCACCGCGCCCTCCGGGAAGTGCACGTGCACGTCGAGGTTCTTGTAGAAGTCCTCGGCCAGCCCGAGGTGCTTGGCGCGCGAGCGGACGTAGGACAGCGCGGCCTGGCCGGACTCCTGCATCACGTCGCCGAGCTTGCCGGTCAGGACGAGCTTGCCCGAACCGGGGGCCGTGGCGACCTCGGCCGTCAACAGGTCGCCGCCGGTGGAGGTCACCGCCAGTCCGTTGACCAGCCCGACCTCGCTCCGCCGCTCGGCCTTCCCCACCTTGTACTTCGGGATGCCGAGCAGCTTGGGCAGGTGCTTGGCCGCCACGCGGATCACCGCGTCGGGGTCCGAGGGCAGGATCTCGCGCGCGTCCGGCTCCTGGTTCCGCCGCCGCACCACGTCGATGGCGATCTTGCGGCAGACCGAGGCGATCTCCCGCTCGAGCTGCCGGACCCCCGCCTCCTTGGTGTAGTGGTTGATGATGGCGCGGAGCGAGCTTTCGGAGAACTCCATCTTCTCGTCGACCAGCCCGCAGGCCTCGCGCTGCCGCGGGACCAGGTACTGCACGGCGATGTTGAGCTTCTCGAACTCGGTGTAGGACGGGATCTCGATGATCTCTAGCCGGTCCTGCAGCGGCACCGGGATGCCGGAGAGCGTGTTGGCCGTCGTGATGAACATCACGCTCGAGAGGTCGTAGTCCAGGTCGAGGTAGTGATCGTTGAACATGAAGTTCTGCTCGGGGTCGAGCACCTCGAGCAGCGCCGAAGCGGGGTCGCCGCGCCAGTCGACGGTCATCTTGTCGACCTCGTCGAGCAGGAACACGGGGTTGACCACGCCGACCTTCTTCATGTTGTGGACGATCTTGCCGGGCAGCGCGCCGATGTACGTGCGCCGGTGGCCGCGGATCTCCGCCTCGTCCCGCACCCCGCCCAGGCTCATCCGCACGAACTTGCGGCCGGTCGCCCGGGCGATCGACTTGGAGACCGAGGTCTTGCCCACGCCGGGCGGCCCGACGAAGCACAGGATCGGCCCGCGGAGCTTGCCGACCAGCGTGTTGACCGCCAGGAACTCGAGGATCCGTTCCTTGACCTTCTCCAGGCCGTAGTGGTCCTCCTCGAGGATCGCCTGGGCCTTGCCGATGTCGCGGTTCTCCTCGGAACGCTCGCCCCACGGAATCGACAGCACCCAGTCGATGTAGTTGCGGACGACCGTCGCCTCGGCGCTCATCGGGCTCATCAGCTTGAGCTTGCGCAGCTCCTTCTCGACCCGCTCGCGCGCCTCGTCGGAGAGCTGCTTGTCCTTGATCTTCTGCTCGAGCTCGTTGATCTCGGCCTTGAACTCGTCCTGCTCCCCCAGCTCCTTCTGGATCGCCTGCTTCTGCTGGTTGAGGTAGTACTCCCGCTGGTCCTTCTCCATCTGCTTCTTGACGCGGGAGCGGATGCGCCGCTGGACCTGCAGGATGTCGATCTCCGCCTGCATCAGCTCGAACACGCGCTCGAGCCGCTGGCGGGGGTCGAAGGTCTCGAGGACGGCCTGGCGGTCGGTGAGCTTGACCGAGGAGAGATGGACCACGATCGTGTCCGCCAGCTGGCTGGGGTCCTCGATCGTCTGGACGCTCATGATCAGGTCGGGCGGGATGCGCCGGTTGACCCGCACGTACTGCTCGAAGGTCGTGCGGACCGTGCGCATCACCGCCTCGGTCTCGGTGTCCTTCGGCGGGGCGTCCGGCAGCTCCTCGGCCTCGACCAGGAAGAACTTCTCCGACGACAGGTAGCGGCGCACCGCCGCCCGGGACTTGCCCTCGACCAGGACCTTGACCGTCTCGTCGGGGAGGCGCAGCAGCTGGATGATCGTCGCCACCGTGCCGACGCCGTAGATGTCCCCCGGCGCGGGCTCGTTGGTCTTGGCCTTCTTCTGGGCCGCGAACAGGATCTGCTTGTCGGCGGCCAACGCGGACTGCAGGGCCGCGACGCTCTTGTCCCGCCCGACGAACAGCGGCGCCACCTGGTGCGGGAAGATCACGATGTCCCGCAACGGCAAGAGCGGGATCTGGCGGATGCGTCCGCCGGCCTTGTTGTCCGGACCTGCCATCGGTTCCCTCAGCCGGCCCGGGCGGGCTCGGCGCTCTTCTTGTCGTAGACCACCATCGGACGCTTGCCGGTGCGGATCACCTCGTCATCGACCAGCACCTCGCGCGCGCCCTCCAGCGAGGGCACGTCGTACATCACGTCCAGCATCGACGTCTCGAACACCGCGCGCAGGCCGCGGGCCCCGGTCTGCCGCCGCACCGCCTCGTCCGCCACCGCCTCGAGCGCCGCGGGGGTGAAGCGCAGCTGCACGCCGTCCATCTCGAGCAACCGCTGGTACTGCTTGACCAGGCAGTTCTTGGGCTGCGTCAAGACGTCGATCAGCGCCCCGCGGTCCAGCTCGTGCAGCGAGGCGATCACCGGCAGACGGCCGACGAACTCGGGGATCATGCCGAACTTCAGCAGGTCCTGCGGCTGGCACTCCTTGAGCACCGCGCCGACCTTCTTCTCCCGCCGGGACTCGACCCGCGCGCCGAAGCCCATCGCCTTGGTCCCGATCCGCGCCTCGATGATGCTGTCGAGCCCCACGAACGCCCCGCCGCAGATGAACAGGATGTTCGTCGTGTCGACCTGGATGAAGTCCTGCTGCGGATGCTTGCGCCCGCCCTTGGGCGGGCAGTTGGCCACCGTGCCCTCGAGGATCTTCAGCAGCGCCTGCTGGACCCCTTCGCCGGACACGTCGCGGGTGATCGACGGGTTCTCGCCCTTGCGCGCCACCTTGTCGATCTCGTCGATGTAGATGATGCCGCGCTGCGCCTTCTCCACGTCGTGGTTCGCGTTCTGCAGCAGCGCCACCACCAGGTTCTCCACGTCCTCGCCGACGTACCCCGCCTCGGTCAGCGTCGTCGCGTCCCCGATCGCGAACGGCACCTGGAGGAACCGCGCCAGCGTCTGCGCCAACAGCGTCTTGCCGCAGCCGGTGGGCCCCAACAGCAGGATGTTCGCCTTCTGGATGTCGATGTCCTTGCCCTTGCCCTTGCCCTGGTCGATGCGCTTGTAGTGGTTGTACACCGCCACCGACAGGACCTTCTTGGCGGTGTCCTGGCCCACCACGTACTGGTCGAGGAAGGCCTTGATCTCCTGCGGCTTCGGCAGCGGCTTGTGCGCCGGCTGCGCCTCCGACCCGCCGTCCTCCGCGATGATGTCGTTGCACAGCGAGACGCACTCGTCGCAGATGTACGCCGTCGGACCCGCGATCAGCTTCTTCACCTCGCGCTGGGTCTTCCCGCAGAACGAACATTGCAGGATCTGCGTCGTCCCGTTGCCTCGTCGCCGCTCCGCCACCGGCTCGCTCCTTCTTCCGCTTCCCCCGACGTCGCCGCCGGGATTCTAACTCCGCGAGGCCCCCGCGGCAAGGAACGGCCCCGAAATGACCGCCGCCGGCCGCGCCCCGTCAGGACTTGCGGCTCTTCAGCACCTCGTCGATGATCCCGTATTCCTTGGCGTCGGCGGCGCCCATGAAGAAGTCCCGCTCGGTGTCCTTCTGGATCCGCTCGGCCGGCTGCCCGGTGTGCCGCACCAGCATGTCGTTCAGCTTCTGCCGCATGTGCAGGATCTCCCGCGCGTGGATCTCGATGTCCGACGCCTGCCCGGAAACCCCGCCCAGCGGCTGGTGGATCAATACCCGCGCGTTCGGCAGCGCGAAGCGCTTCCCCTTGACCCCCGCCGACAGCAGCACCGCCCCCATCGACGCCGCCCGGCCCACGCAGATTGTCGCCACCGGCGCCCGGATGTACTGCATCGTGTCGTAGATCGCCAACCCCGCCGTCACCGACCCGCCCGGCGAGTTGATGTACAGGTTGATGTCCTTCTCCGGGTCGTCCGACTCGAGGAACAGGAACTGGGCGATGATGATGTTCGCCACGTCGTCGTCGATCTCGGTCCCCAGGTAGACGATCCGGTCCTTGAGCAGCCGCGAGTAGATGTCCCACGACCGCTCGCCCCGGTGCGTCGTCTCCACCACCTGCGGGAACGGAATCCGCGCTGCCACCACCCGGCTCGAATCCGCCATGCTGCCCTTCCTTCGGGACCCCCGTGGATCCGCCCGCGCAGCATACCAGAGGCGCGGTCGACCGCAAGAAACCCACTTCCCGGGCGACGGCTCCTGCGTTTCTCGCGTTGACACCCGAATTGCGGGCGGGTATAGACCGCGACAGTCATGCCGGTCACGTTCCAACAGATCGATCCCAACACGGTGCGCTTGGACATCGAGATTCCCGCCGAGGCGCTCGAGGCGGCGTTCGAACGGGAGCTGCGGCGGCACCGGGCGCAGATGCGCATCCGCGGCTTCCGGCCGGGCAAGGCCCCCCTCTCGCTGGTCAAGGGCTACGTCGGCGATCAGGTCCTGGCCGAGGTCACCGGCGAGCTGATGCAGGAGTCGCTGCTGCAGGCCGTCGAGGAACACGCCGTCTACGCCGTCGGCACGCCGAAGCTCGAGCGGGAGGCGCACAAGCCCGGCGAGCCCGTGCGCTTCTCGGCGACGTTCGAGGTGCACGAGCGGCCGCGCGAGGTCGACCTGGCCGGGCTGAAGGCGGTGCGCACGGTGACGCGCATCGAGGACGCCGCCGTCGAGGAACAGCTCGAGCGGCTGCGCGAAGTCCACGCCCGCACCGAGCCGATCGACCCGCCCCGGCCCGCCGCCAAGGGCGATCTGGCCCGCATCGACTACGAGCTGCGGTTCGACGACAAGCCGCAGGACGAGCCGATCCGGCGCGAGGGCCTGGAGCTGGAGGTCGGCGGCGGCTACGTCCTCGACGAGATCGCCGCGGCCCTCGACGGCATGACCGTCGGCGAGCAGAAAACCGTCGCCGTGGCGTTTCCGGCCGACCATCGCATCGCCAGCCTCGCCGGTCGCTCCGGGCAAGCCCGGCTCAAGCTGGTCGACCTCGCCCTGCGCCGCCTGCCGACCCTGGACGACGAGTTCGCGCGGGAGGTGGGCGAGGCCGACCTGACCGCGCTGCGCGCCAAGGTCCGCGCCGAGCTCGAGGCCGAGGCCCGGCGGCTCGCGGAGAGCGACGTCGAACACTCGCTGCTGGAACAGGTGGTCGAACGGGCCAAGCCGTCCCTGCCCACCCAGTGGCTCGACGAGCAGTTCCGCGAGCGCCTTGCGGCCTTCCAGCGTACCTTCGGCGGCGGCCGGGAGCTCGGATCGGAGGAACAGACGACGCTGCGGCAGGAGATCGAACGCCAGATCCGGCGCACGGTCGTGATCGGCTGGCTGGCGCGGCAGCAGGGGCTGCAGGCGACCCCCGAACAGCTCGAGAAACGGATGCAGCAGATCGCCGAGTCGCTGAACAAGCCGCTGCCCGCGGTCAAGGCCGATTTCGCCAAGAAGGGCACCGGGATGCTCGAGATCGAGCTGACCGAGGAGAACGTGCTCGCGGCGCTGAAGGCCGGGGCGACGATCGAGGAGCAGGCGGCGGACGCGCCGGCCAAGTCGACGAAACGCAAGGGAGCCGACAAGCCCGAGAAGCCCGACAAGTCCGACAAGTCCGAGAAGTCCGACAAGCCCGACAAGCCCGCCAAGAAGCCGTAGCAGCAGCGGACGCAACGGCGTCTTTGCGCGCGTCCCTTCCCGTTGCGCCTTGGCGTCTTTGCGCGCGTCCCTTCCCGTTGCGCCTTGGCGTCTTTGCGCGCGTCCCTTCCCGTCGACGTCTTGGCGTCTTTGCGCGCGTCCCTTCCCGTCGACGTCTTGGCGCCTCTGCGCGCGAGCGCCGACCCGTGTTGACACCCTCCGCGCCTCGGCCCAGGATCCCCGGCCGTGCGCCTCGCCCGCAGATGCCCTACGGCCCCGCTCGCCGTCGCCGCGCTGCTGCTCGTTGCGGCCCCGGTCGTCGCCCAGCCGCGGATCGGACCGGGTCACGAGGCCGAGGTGTCGGCGCTGTTCGAGGCGCTCGGTCACGGCGAGACCTCGGGGTGGGTGGTCGGCGACATCGCGATCCGACCGGATCGGATTCGCGCCGAGTTGCACCTGCCGGACGGCACCGTCGCCGCCGTCGAGCTGCGACATCCGGCCGCCGCACCGTCGGGGGCGAGCCGCACCCCCTCGTTCGCCGTGGTCGTCGCCGGTCCCGCCGACCTCGGTCCCGCCGTGGCCCGGACCTTCGCGCCCCGCGACGACGGCCGGTTCTGGGAGCGCGTCGGCGTCGCCGGCGCCGGCGCCGCCCCGACGTCC